>JAZOQS010000094.1:0-8270 GCA_045656205.1 Clostridia bacterium
AATATAAAATGATGGCGCATAGCCTATCTTTTCAGTATATTTTTCTCCTACCAGACGGATAAATTCATCAACTGCGTCATCCTTTACAATACTAACGGTGCAACCGCCAAAGCCGGCACCTGTCATACGGGAACCTAAAACGCCGTCAATTTTTCTTGCTTCCTCAACAAGAGTGTCAAGTTCTACGCCCGTAACTTCATATAAATCGCGCAGTGAATCGTGCGATCCATTCATAAGTCTGCCAAACTCTTCTATATCATTTTTAACAAGAGCTTCTCTTGATTTTACAACCCTGTCAATCTCATAAACAACGTGCTCTGCGCGTTTTCTTGCAACAGGATTTTCAATTTCACTGCTGTATTTTTCAAACTCTTCAACCGACACATCCGCCAGACAGGTAATTCCGGGCAAAACTTTCTTAAGATTTTCCACCGCCTGTTCGCACTCGCTTCTTCTCTCGTTGTATTTGGAATCGGCAAGCGAACGTTTTTTGTTGGTGTTGGAAATAACGAGCTTATACCCGTCAATATTAACCGGCACAAGTTCAAAATCAAGAGTTTTGCAGTTGAGCATAATTGCATGGTTTTTCTTGCCCATTGCGGACGCAAACTGGTCCATAATTCCACACATTACACCAATATACTCATGTTCAGCCTGCTGAGAAATTTTCGCCATTTCAATCATATCAACAGGCTCTTTTATGCCTTTTATCTCGTTTGAAATTGTCGCAAACGCCAGCGCAGTCGCAACCTCGATTGCCGCAGAGGATGAAAGTCCGCCACCGTGCGGAGTTGTATCATCAAAGAGCATATCGCAACCGACAATTTCATAACCTTTTTTCTGCATTACATCGGCAATACCAATCTGGTAGTTCCCCCACCATAAATCCTTGTATCCGCCGAGATTATCTATATCAGCCTCAACAACGTTATCAAGGTCGGTAGCCATCATTTTTATAATATTATCGTCGCGGCGTCTGTAAGCAATGGCAGTTCTCATGGTAAGAGCCGCCGGAAAAACATAACCGCCGTTATAATCGGTATGCTCGCCTATAAGATTAACCCTGCCGGGTGACTGGAAAATACGGATTTCTCCGCCTTTACCAAATCTGTCTTCAAATTCTTTTATAAGCTGTTTAATTTCCATCAGTTATTCTCCTTGAACTTTTTATATGCAGCGCGGAGCTCTTCCGCCTTTTCTTCAGGGCAAGTGGGGTTGCAATGCGCCCACGCGCCTGTCTCACTTGATGCATTGAATTTCACCTGCGTCTGTGAGCGCATAGGCGGATAAAATGCAATGTGGAAATGGTAAAACGATGTGTCCTCCCCTGTGTTTACTGGATTCTGATACATACACATCATATATGGGAACTTCATGTCAAACAGACTGTCCAGCATACCTGTTGTGTCTTTGAGTGTCTGAGCGAGAAGGTCTTTTTCCAGTTCTGTCATCTGAAGCAGATTCTGTTTATGGTTTTTACTGATTATATAAACACCGTAGGGATACTCGCTGAAAAATGGCAGTACAACCGAGAAAGCTTCATTTTCAAAAATCACGCGTTTACCGAATTCCTGCTCGGTTTTGAGCATTTCGCAAATGAGACATCCGCCTGTCTGCTCTGAAAATTCACGAGTAGAATCCATTTCAAGCTGGAGCTTTTTGGGAATTACCGAATATCCGTAAATCTGACCATGAGGATGAGGCATTGTTACGCCGACTACCTCGCCGCGGTTTTCAAAAATAAAAACATATTTTATTTTTTCATCTTTTGACAGATCCTCAAATCTATCTGTCCATAAATCAACAAGCTTTCTTATATGTTTTGCCGGAAGTTCGGGCAAGGTTGTAGTATGCTCGGGTGAGTATAAAATAACCTCACATTTCCCGTAAGATTCTTTCACCTTATAAATTCCGCTCTCAACATCGTCCGGCACAGGCGGATTCTGCGAAAGTGCGGGAAAATCGTTGTCATATTTATAAACATCATAATTTTTGGGCACTTTTTTACCCTCTCCCGGACAGAAAGGACACCAGTCCTTGGGCATCTGCGGTCTGCCCTGTCTGTGGGATGCTATCATTACCCAGTCTTTTGTTAGTGGATTGTAGCGAAGTTCTGCCATAATATTTCTCCTTAATTAATCTTCTCTTTTTTTCCTGAATATTGAGTTAGGCATAATTTTTCTGCCCGGCATAAGACGGACTGTCATTTCCGCGTGAGGTGCGGCATTTATGTCGTAACCTTTTTCATCCTGCATAAAATCAGCGTTAAAGCTGTAAAACCCTTCTGCAAAGGGCGAAATAACCTCAATTTCATCTCCTCTGAAAAAGCGGTTGCGCTGAATTATTTCACAAATACCGGTCTGCTCATCATAATTTTTAAGAACACCGATAACGTCATATTCTCTTATATAATTGGAGGTTGCATAATTCTGCCCAACATCATTTCCGCCAAAGCAGAAGCCTTCCCAATAGGGACGGTGGCTGACCTTTTGGAGCTCTTCCATCCACGCCTCTTTGAACCGGTAATTTTCCGGGTCACGGTAATATGCATCAATAGCCTCGCGATAGACTTTAACTACCGATGCAACATAATATTCTGTTTTAACTCTGCCCTCAATTTTAAGGCTTGTTACCCCCGCACTTATAAGCTCGGGAATATGTTTTATAAGGCACAAATCCTTGGAGTTGAAAATAAAACTTCCCTTTTCAGACTCGGTAATGGGGATATATTCTCCGGGACGTTTTTCTTCAACAAGATGGTAATTCCATCTGCAGGGTTGAGCACAGTCACCATAGTTGCTGTCTCTTCCTATAAGATAATTGCTCAAAAGACATCTGCCCGAATAGGATACACACATAGCACCGTGAACAAACATTTCAAGCTCAAGCCCAACCGCTGTTTTACTGCGGATTTCCTTTATTTCATCAAAGGTCAGCTCGCGTGCGAGAACAACACGTTTTGCCCCCATTTTATACCAGGAGGCTGCTGTGATATGATTAACTGTGTTTGCCTGTGTACTGATATGAATTTCAAGACGAGGTGCAAGTTCACTCACCAGTACAAAAGTGCCAAGGTCGGCAACAATTACCGCATCAATATCAGTTTTAGCAATTTCAGAAATATAATTCTTTAATTTTTCTATATCATCACCGCGCGGAAAACAGTTGAGTGCAAGATATACTTTTACCCCATGTTTGTGGGCAAATTCAATCCCCTCTTTAAGCTCGTCAAGCGTAAAATTTTCCGCCGCCGTACGAAGTGAAAATTCCTCGCCTCCGACATACACTGCATCTGCACCATAGTAAACCGCCGTTTTAAGTTTTGACAGGCTTCCCGCTGGTGCGAGAAGTTCTATTTTATTCATAGTAAATTACCTCTTTGCTAAAAAATTGCATACTATACTATTATTTATTTTATCGCATAAATTCCCTTGTGTCAAGGGAATTGAAAATTCAAAATTGAAAATTGAAAAATATAGTTAATACTCGCTTTGCGAGTATATTAAATAATCCCGCCGTAGCGGGATTTATCATTAGTTTTCCATTTTCAATTCTCACTTTTCACTTAAAAAAAACCGTTTCCGGAAAGCCGGAAACGGTTTTTAAAATTATCTGTCGAAGTTTGTTTCGAAGCCTGAGTCAAATACGTAGTCTCCAACATCTCTGGTAATTTTGATTCTTACCATCGGATTTTCTGGAGTGAGTTTGAGCTGCAGGTATTTGTAGTGCTTAGAGCTCAGGCTGTTTACTTTGTCACGGAGTCTGGATTCAATACCTTCATCCCATGTCATTGTAACTGTTTTGCCGTCATGTTCCCAAGTGAGAGAGTTGTCTGTGTAGATAAGCTGTGCGCCTGAAACTGCAACACCCGGGTCAATAACTGCGAACTGTACCCAAAGGTCTTCTCTTTCGCCGATTTCGTCCATACCAACTTCAATTTCGTAGCCTTCGTCTGTCATGTAGTACTGCCATACAGTGTCTCTTGCATAGAAGCCCTGTTCTGAACGGATTTCAAATGATTTGTCATCAAACCATTCAATATCGCCGTACATACGACCTTCTACAAACAGACCACCTGTTCTTTCTTTACCCATGATAGCGGTGTGAACCATTTCGTTTTCAGAGAAGTGGTTACGGTAGTCATTCTTATTCATATTAGCACCGCCGGCAACATTCATAAGATCGTACTGTGCGGGTTTCTGTGAGGACATAAGTGTACCGAAGTATTCATCCCAAACCTGCATAGGACCGCCGGAATACCACTGATAACCGGACATCATTTTAGTTGAGCGTCCGCCGTTATCATAGAACATTGTCATGTAGATACCTTTATGTTTGAGTGCTACAACACCACCCGGCGGGTCATAAACGTTGTAATCGCCGAGGAGTTCGAAGGGAAGTCTCGGAAGTTCAGAGTCATCATACTGCTGAGGTTCGTGGAGAGATTTCCACATTGATGTGGAGTCTTCCGCTTTGTAGTCGAATTCACGACCTGCTGTATAGCAGTTGTCATATTTTGCAGGTCTTAATACGTCTTTTAAGTGGTTATAAGCCTGCATGTCTGTTTTTGCAAGAGATGCAACCGTACCTGCTGAAGTAGGTGTCGGATAATCATAAACGTGGTTTACACCGATAACGGAAACCTGGTCGTTTCTCTTTGCTCTCGGGAATACGTTGATAAGATAAGCATTACCGATGATAGCAGAGTTACCGCCATAAGGTGTGTTAACACGACCTGTCCATGCAGCTGGTCTGATTGAGGAGAAGCCGTTGATTGCAGGTATGTACCACAAGCTGTCCCAGGCAAGGAATCTGTCTGTTGCTTCACGAATCTGTGCTGCAACTTCAGGGTTCTGTTTGTCTTTGGGCATTGTGAGATAGTCCATTACCATGTTATCCCACATACCTTCACACATTCGGCCGTATGAACCACCGTCGGAACCGTTACCTTCAAGGTAGTAACCGATTTCCATCTGACCCATAGTACCCTGTGTTGAAGGATACGCAGCGTTACAGATCGACATTTCAAAGTGATCAAGGAAGTGGTCCATACCTGAGAGGAGGTATGCAGAGAGTGAACCTTCTATACACATGAAGGACTGGTTTGTAGCACCCTGACCTGTTGTGTGCATAACAACCTCGGACATCTGGATTATACCTTCGTCAGTGATTGCTCTTGTCTGGGGTGAGAGATATTCCTGCGCGTTGTTATAACCAAAGGGCATACCCTGTTCACCAAAGGTGAAGTTTTCATACTGGTGATAGTAGTTGTTAAGAAGGGCGCCTTGATTTACAGCATCATAGTAGTATGCACCTGAGTGAGTCATCTGCATTACCCACGCGAGATATTCAAGCTCAACCCTCTTCTGAAGAACGGGGTGAGCATAATATTCATTTGTTTCAGCATTGATGGTAAGAGCACCTACCATGTAGTTAGGACCAAGTCTTTGATTGGCATATTCCTGTACTTCCCAGGTATCTTTGAATGACAACGGGTCGTCAACACGTGTCTGGTTACTAGCGAACCCACCAAACCAGGGAGATGCCGGTTCAAGAATCTGTCTCATCATCTGAGGTTTGAGCCAAGCAATTGAACCATAGTAAGCAGCATAGAACTGCGCTTCACCAACTACGTTGTCATATGCGTCGGGAGATTCACGAACTGTGGGAACCTGGATTCCTGTAACTTCAAAGTCCCCTTCGAGTTCTTCGTAAATTTCGATCATTCTTTTTCTTGCTCTTACCTGGAGAGGGCCATGGAACTGGAATGCACCATATTCGTCTTCATACCATATGTATCCGCCCTTTAAGTCTTCCGCCATTTCTTTTGTGGGGTAGAGAACGGGTGAGCCGCCGAGAAGTTCATAACGACCTGTAAAGCTGTCACCAACTTTGAGCATGTAAACTGTATCGGGAGCAAGTGTGTTAAGTGTTACTTTAGCAGGAGATGTAACTGAGTTGGAGCCTGTGATAGCCGCAACACGAGTTTCACCGTCGTCTGTATAAACAGAACCTTCGCCGCCTGCAAGACCCATGTAAATTGATTTTACTTTCCAGGGTACCCAGAAGTAAGAAGTTTTGGGAGTTGTTTCTGTGAATCTGAACTCAGTTTCACCATAAACACCCCAGCTTACAGGGTTCTGGAGACCGATTGTACATGTGTCACCTGTGTTACCGCCTGCAAACTGAATTCTGTAAATACCGGGTTCGCCATCAGGAATGTTGATGATTTTTTCCATCAGGCCGTTTTCTTTCCAGTACATATTTTCACGTGCAACAACGTTACCGTTAGGGTCAACTACACGTACAATTGTAACAGGATGCTGGTTGTAACCATTCTGCTTAGCTGCAGCAGGGTGTTTTCTTGCAACGTAGATATCTCCTGGTGTACCGTCGAAACGTGCAATCATACCAAAGCCTGCCCAACCACACTGCAGGTAAAGACCGCCGGACTGAAGTACATCAAAGTCTTTCTGAATGTTGTCAGAAGAACCGAGGTCTCTTGATGTTGATGTTACAGAGTTAGCTTTTTCAAGGTCAGCTGTGTCTGCAAGGGTTTTTACAACTGTTGCAACTTCTGCAAGAGTTGTTGTTCCCTGAGGAGCAAAGGATTTACCTTTAAGACCTTTCATAAGCACGTATGCACTACAGTTTTCAACGCTCTGAAGTGCCCATTCGCTGACATCGTCACCGTCTTTATAGAACTCCATGTTATATTCTGTGTCTGCAAATCTGTCAGAAACCATTTTTGCAGCTCTGTCAAGAATACAAGCAAGTTCTTCTCTTGTAAGGCTGTCTTCAGGTCTGAACTCGCCGTCATAACCTTTCATGAGGCCCATAAGAGTCATAGCTGTGATGTCACCGCCGTATATATTGTCACTTGATACGTCTGTATAAGCGCCGTTATACTCGGGGATTTTGGAAATCAGAATCCTTGCGAAAAGGGAGGCTGTTTCCGCTCTTGTTGCCACTTTGTCCGGTTCGATGGGTGTGGAAGAAATCCAGTACCCGTTCTCTGTTACGAAACTAATCGCATCATCAGCCCAGTGCTCCGCACTTACGCTGAAAGAGAACAGAGAAAGAACCATTGTGAGCACGAGAAGTGTACTGATAATTTTTCTCATAATTACTCTCCTTTGACATTAAAAAAATTGATAACAATAGTTGTACTCAGTTATTATACCATCAAATTCGTCCAAAATCAATATTTTTTTTCACAATAAGTGGTTTGTTTTTTTATGCATTTTTACCATAAACTTTGTTGTGCAAAAATTTTCAGTTGAAGTCTGCTGTCTGATGTGGTAAAATAGTCTCAAAACAGAATATAAAATGAGGTGCAAAAAATGAGAAAATTATTAATTGTTTTCGCTCTTATGATTTTCGCCGCTGTCGGTGCATATGCCGCTCCCGGCGATGCAATAGGTGAAATTTATTCTACCGATATTTTGGCGTATGTGAACGGCAGTCCGATTGTTTCCTATAACATAGGCGGGCAGACTGTTATTCTTGCCGAAGATTTGTGCAACAATGACACGGGCGTGCATTACGGGTTTGACTGTGTGTATGACAACGAAACCCGTACGCTGACTCTCACTTCCCTTTTTAGTAAAGGTAACGCTGACATCACTGTCAGCCGTGGAAAAGTTGGTGAAATTGTCGGAACTGTTTATGAAACAGATATTAAGGTTATTTTCAACTCTCACGAGGTTAAGGGGTACAACATTGGCGGACAGACAGCCATCTGTATTGAAGATTTGGGTGCACATGCCAAAAATGAGCCCAACGTGGGATATGGTTATTCAAAATATCTCTGCAACGCCGTATGGAACGGCGAAACCCGCGAAATCACGCTCAACACTTATCTTCAGGATGAAAACTATTTCGGCAATTATCCCAAGAGAAAGCTTGATATAAAGGTAAACGATAATACAATCAGCTGCGAATTTGATCAGCTTAATCCTTACAGTGGAAGCGTAAGTGTTCAGTTTTCCGATGAATTTAAAAATAATGTATGGACAATAAACCCTGTATATTTTGGTGATACCGTTGTAGGTCAGGTTGTTATGCTTCCGGGCGGTATGGCTGCTTTTAATATGAACGACTTTGAAATGCATCAAAAAACAAGCGGACTTGAAAAGGTTTTGACTTATGGTGAATCTGTGCAATACATAAAGGAATACTTCGAGGTTAAAGCTCAGAAAGAAACAAGCGATGCTACTGTTTTTCTTGCTGAAAAGGACGGAAATACATATCTTCTTTTTGCAATGGCA
>JAZOQS010000095.1:0-5868 GCA_045656205.1 Clostridia bacterium
TTTCACTGCATCTTCGTAAGGAGAATATTCTTTGGTAACAGTAAAATCAATGCCGGCAAAGGATGCCCTTGTCATTACGCTTGATGTGTCAAAATTAAACTCCGGCTTTCCGGGGAAAGTTATCTCATAACCGTAAGGATAGTTTGTATAGACAGTTTTGTCTCCTTTGTGTGCTATTTTATGAAGGTCGCCCGTAACAGTAAATGGTCGGCGGGCACTTTCCTCGTTGTTATAAATATATCTTACATCACCGGAAGTGAAATTATAAAAAAGAGCTGCAATTATAAAAAGCAGGACAACAGCAATGGCAGAAAGAATCAATCTTTTTCTTTTCATGTACATGCCTCCTTTGCGAATAAGTTCATTATATTACGATTTCTGCAAAAAAGCAAGAAAAAATCGCCGATAAACGGCGATTAACTTAAAAGCTCAAGAATTTTAAATTTAATTTTAAACTGCGGACTGCCCGATTTTGTTATAAGGTCCACAGTTTCTTTATCGAAATTTGCGGTGGTCTCACTTGTGAAACAAAGTGGAGGATACATAACACACCACCAGTTCTGACCACCACCATTTCCCAGGACAACTCTCACGGCAGTATATTTTCCGGCGGGGAGTGTTACATTACCATAAGTTTTTGCGGGGAAATCAAATTCGCCAAACTGTGCATGAACGCTATAAGTTACACCGTAGGATGCAAGAACCACCCTTGCTGCATCTTCAATCAATGACAGGTTGTTTTCAATCTCATCCGCAGCATTTCCGTCAAGGGACAAGGCTTGTGATGCATCAAGAACACCGTCACGCACGCGAAGTTTTATATACTGGTCATAGGCATCATCGCTCTGGGCAATAATATGCAGACGGACAATGTCAAGCTTTTCCCCCTGTGCAGGTGATATAAGAAAAACAGGAAAAAGCAGAAACAGTGCAAGAAAAATAATATTTCGTTTTTTCATTTTACCCTCCGGAACTTTAGTATTATTATTCTTGACAAGTTTTCGGAGGGTTAAACAAAAAACCGCCGAGCGGCGGTTTTAATATCAGGCTACTTTGTATGAAATAATAAGAATTATTCCGCAAATTGTAATAAACAAAATCATCAAAAGATTTTTAAGAGAAGTTTTAAGTCCCGGTGCAAACGGATTTTTGCGGTTTTTGTAGGGAAGTGCAAAAATGGTTTTGCGGACAAAGAGCTTTTCCTCGTCGGTGAGTTTGTTTTTGGGAAGAATCACATAGTTGTTCTGTGATATAAAAAAGCAGAAGTGGAAAATGGTTTCAAAAGCTGAGTGAAGATTTTCAAGCCCAATCACCGAATCATTTGAGTTTTCTCTTACAAGAGTAAGAGTTTTGTCGGTGAGAGAAAATGTATAGCTTGAATTGGGGAATTTTCTTGAAGAATATTCCGATTTTGCTGTCTGAGGCATTTTAACAAAAATATTCTGCCCGTAGTTTACAAGCATAAAAATAGACACAAGTGCTATAATAAGGCTTCTTTGTGTGAAAGCGTAATCAACCAGAACTGCAATGCTGATAGCAACAACCCATAACATTGTTGTGATGGTGGAGTAGTCATACAAAAAAGCGAAATATCTGAATGTGAGATAATCTTTTTCGGTAATTGTTATTTGTTTATTTTCCAGCATTTTTAATTCTCCTTTGTCTGACAATTTCATAAAGAACAACCCCTGTAGCAACAGAAGCGTTGAGTGACTGGATTTTTCCCGACATTGGTATTTTTACAAGAAAATCACAGTTTTTCTTTAACAACTCGCTCATTCCCTCACCCTCGCTGCCGACAATGAGAGCCACCGGACCGGTTAAATCCTGCTCGTAAATATCCTTTTCGCCGCTTACGTCGGTTCCTACAACCCACACGCCGTTTTCCTTGAGAAATTTAACTGTGTCGTTGAGGTTTGACACTTTGGCAATATTAAGATTCTGAACAGCACCGGACGCAACCTTTTCAACAGTTTCGGTCACTCCGCAGCTTCTGCGTTTGGGAATTATAAGACCGTGAGCTCCACAGGCACAGGCGGTTCTTATAACAGCGCCCAGATTGTGCGGGTCTGTAACTCCGTCTGCAATAACAATAAACGGGTCCTGACCAAGCTCTCTTGCATCTGACAGAATATCTTCCGCAGACACATATTCGGTTGCGGCGCACATGGCAATAACGCCCTGGTGACTACCTGTTTTTGAAATGGTATCAAGTTTTTTACGGTTGCAGTTTATTGTGACAATTTTATTTTTCTTTGCAAGACCGACAATTTCCGACAATCGTCTGTCCCCCTCTTCAAGAACATAAATTCTGTCAATGGTGCGGCCTGTTCGGATTGCTTCTTTTACGGTGTTTCTGCCTTCTATCTGAAATTCCATATGGACTTCCTCCGTCAAACATATTAATTTATATTGTATCACAAAAAAAGACAGAATACAAGAATAAATTTTGCTCACAAGCAATATATATGCAGTAAGGAAGGATGTGTTTTAGATGGATAAGCAAAATCAGCCGGCTATGCCGCAGAATATAATTCTTGAGGGAAGAAAAAAACTCTCTGTTTCGGGAGTGGAGGATATAGACAGTTTTGACGAGCATTCAGCTGTTATATTTACAAACCTCGGGCTTATTGAAGTTAAAGGGTCTGACATACACATGAACAAGCTTAGCCTCGAGTCGGGTGAAATAGTGCTTGAGGGCAGTTTTGACAGCGTGGTTTATCCCGATGACAACCCGGCTAAACACAAAAAGAATTTCATATCAAGAATTTTAGGGGGCGAGTAAAATAAAATGCCCGTAAACGTAAGTCAGCAGACAGTTGTCTTCTTTGCCTGTATACTGACGGGAATGGTGTCAGGTTTAACAGGTGATTTTCTGGCTGTAATCTCACAAAAACTGCGCTTTAACAAAGGCGCAGTTTTTGTTAAGGATATTATTTTCTGGTTTTTAGTTGTCGGCTTTTTCTTTTCGGTTATATACCGATTGAGCGGAGCGGTTTTGCGCTGGTACGTATTTCTCGGGGCTTTTTTCGGAGCACTGCTGTATATACTTTTAATCAGACGGACAGCAGTCAGAATTATTGCGAAAATGGTTGACTTTTTCCTGAATATTCTCCGGAAAATATTGAAAATTTTTGTGCGACCTTTAAAGAAATCTGTAAAATTATTTAAACCGCTTGCCAGATATGTGCAAATTGTACGAAAAAAGAAAGATAATTTTGTGCAAAAAAACATTGAAAAATTGAGGCGAATTAAGATATTATTAAATAAGATATAGTTTAGTATAATAGGTTAAGTATGTACAGAGGTGCACGAATGAAACTTTTTGATATACTCAACAGTAAAGGATTTAAGATAATTTGTTCCTTTGCTTTGATAATTTATGTTGCTGTAACGGTTTATTCCCAAAGCAACACAATAAAAGAAAGTAAGCGTATCCTTGACAGTTATAATGCAGACATTTCGGAGCAGGAAGAAATTGCCCGCGATATAGATGAAGAAAAAGCACAGGTCGGAACTGACGAATATATTGAAAAAGTAGCCAGGGACAAACTCGGAATGTGCAAGGAAAATGAAAAGATTTTTATAGACGGCAAGGATAATTAAAATAGTTTACATAACTTAAGGAGGAGCAAGTTTTGAGTAAAGAACTTGAAACGGGGAAAATAGTCGAAGGAAAGGTTAAAAGTATAGCACCGTTCGGCGCGTTTGTAGAGCTTGAAGGCGGCGTGCAGGGGCTGGTGCATATTTCTGAAATTTCCTTTGGATATGTAAAAGAGGTTTCGGACCATCTCAAGGTGGGGGACACTGTAAAAGTGAAAATTTTGCCGGGAGGCAAAAACGGCAGACTTGATTTGTCAGTTAAACAGGCAATGGACAGACCGGCAAAACCGGAGTTTAAGCCTGCACCTGCCGAAACGAAAATGTCTTTTGAGGATATGCTCTCCAAGTTTAAAAAGGAAAGCGACGAAAAAATGAGCTTTCTTAAAACAAACGTCAAGGAATCAAGACGTGGCAGAAATTAGAAAATTTGCAGGAAACAAAGGTTTCCTGCTTTTTTACTTTGAGGTGAATTATGAATATAACTGTTGTGTGTGTAGGCGGAATTAAGCAAAAGTTTTTTAAAGATGCCTGCGCGGAATATATTAAAAGGCTGTCCAGATTCGGGAAAATCGGCGTTATAGAGGTTGACGAGTGTCATACCTCCGGAAATCAGGATAAAGAAAAAGAGGGCGTGCTGATACTTAAAAAGATAAACTCATCTGCCCTTAAAGTTGCGTTGTGTGTTGAGGGGAAAAAGCTTTCCTCAGAGGGGCTTGCGGATATGGTCAAAGACGCAGGGATAAACGGCAAAAGTGAAATAATCTTTATCATCGGCGGCTCGGAAGGACTGTCGGATGAGGTTAAAAAAGCCGCAGACCTTAAAATCAGCTTTTCTGATATGACTTTCCCTCATCAGCTGATGAGAGTAATTCTTCTGGAACAGGTTTACCGGGCGTTTAAAATAAACGCCGGCGAGAAATATCACAAATAACCTCGCATTGACAAAGATTTTGCCGAATGGTATAATTGATGCGAAAAGATTTTCGCGAAACATATGAATTGTTTGGTAATTATAACAATGATTGTTTTTAATATTCTGAAACGGGTGGAGCAAGCCCCGCCCCTACGATGGACGAAATAATAATGTAGGGCAGGGTTTTGCCATAGGCACATTTCTTGCTCCCAACAAAATTGCAGGCGGTGGGGCATCGGGAATTTCAACAATACTGTTCCATACTTTCGGCATCGCAGAGAATTAAAGGAAACGGATTTTATCTTTACAAATAAAAGGTGAGAATAGTGGTAAAAGCATTTGAAAATGAAGCGTTAGAGCTTATAGAAAACATTTGCAAAATCCCGGCACCGTCACTTCATGAGGAAAAAAGGGCAGAATTTTGCAAAAACTGGCTGACCGAGAATGGCGCAGAAGGAGTTTATATTGACCGGGCACAAAATGTTTTATATCCTGTGGGCTGTGAGGGTAAAGAGGATATAATTTTATTTTCGGCACATATGGATACTGTGTTCCCTGATATGGAAACCATGCCTTTTTCAAAAGATGATAAATACATATATTCACCGGGTGTGGGGGATAATGTGGCAAATCTGGCGATACTTCTTACCGTTGCGAAATTTGTTGCCCAAAACAAACTTGAGGCTCCTTGCGGAATTTTGTTTGCAGCTAACACCGGTGAAGAGGGTCAGGGCAACTTAAAAGGCATAAGACAGATTATGCAAGACTATAAAGGCAGAATAAAAAAAGTTTATGCCTTTGACTTATACTACAATACGGTGTATAATAGGTGTGTGGGCTCGCACAGGTACGAAATTGAAGTTAAAACCCGGGGCGGACATTCTTTTAATGAGTTTGGAAATGAAAATGCCATTCATATTCTGTCCGAGCTGGTTTGTAATTTATATAAATGTGAGGTTCCTGTCTGTGGTGACAGTAAAACCACCTATAATGTCGGCAGTATAGAGGGAGGCACATCGGTAAATACAATTGCAGAAAGTGCGAAACTTCTGTATGAATACCGGTCGGACGATATGGTTTGTCTTGGAAAAATGAAAGAGTTTTTTGAATACGAAACAGAAAAACTTAAGAAAAAATATAATATTGATATCAGTGTCCGGTCAATTGGAGTAAGACCGTGTGGAGGCGATGTTGACGCGGATGTGCTTGCTGATATGACTGCGAAAGCGGTAGCGATCTGTGAAAAACATTCGGGAACTGCATGCAACATAAAATCGGCATCTACCGATTGTAATATACCAATGTCAATGGGTATTCCCGCTGTTTGTGTGGGCACCTGTCTTGGAGACGGG
>JAZOQS010000096.1:0-2365 GCA_045656205.1 Clostridia bacterium
TATTATGAAAAAGATTTTAACACTCGCACTTGTAGCTTTAATGGTTGTTATGGCTCTTGCAGGTTGCGGAAGCACAGAAACAGCTTCTGACCTCGCTTACATAACAGAAAAAGGCAAAATGGTTATCGGTTACACAGTATATGCTCCCATGAACTATACTGACGACGCAGGTAACTTCACAGGCTTTGACACAGAACTTGCTATCGCAGTTTGCGAAAAACTCGGCGTTGAACCCGAATTTATCGAAATCGACTGGGATACAAAAGAAGTTGAGCTTAACGCTAAAAACCTTGACTGTATCTGGAACGGTTTCACAATCACAGAAGAAAGAGAAGAAAACCTCGATTTCTCCAAACCTTACATTGAAAACAAACAGGTTGTAGTTATCAGAAAAGCTGACGCTGCAAAATATACAGACTCTGCTTCTCTTGCAGATGCAAAACTTGTTGCTGAAATTTCTTCCGCAGGTGAATCTGCAATTGCTGATGACGAAAATCTTTCCAAAGCAAACTACACGGCAGTTGCTAAACAGACAGACGGTCTGATGGAAGTTAAAGCAGGTACAGCAGATGCAGTTGTTCTTGACGTAACACTTGCTAACGCTATGGTTGGTGACGGTACAAGCTATGCTGACCTCCAGATCGTAGAAGGTCTTGACCTTGCTGTTGAATTCTACGGCGTTGGTTTCAGAACAGGCAGTGACGTTGTTGCAAAAGTAAATGAAGCTTTCGATGCTCTTATCGCTGACGGCACAATGGAAGCTCTTGGCGCAAAATACGAAGTTAACATCTGCAAATAATTACTGCGACTTATTAATCAGTAAACTATATAAACGAAAAAACTAAGGCGATACCGCCTTAGTTTTTCGTGTGTTTTGAAAGGTAACTGTTATGGATTTAAATCAGCTCACTGTTGTAACCTTAAAACTTCTTGAAGGTTTTAAGTTCAACTTTATAATCTTTGCGGTGACTCTTCTTGCCTCTCTCCCGTTGGGACTTATTTTGTCCTTCGGGTCAATGAGCAAGGTAAAGCCTGTTGCCTGGGTTACAAAGATTTTTATCTGGATTATCCGCGGAACTCCGCTTATGCTCCAGATAATGCTTGTATTTTTCGGTCCGGGACTTCTGTGGCATGGTGAATCACTCAGCCGTCTTAACGCTGCTCTTGTAGCATTTATCGTGAACTACGCATGCTATTTCTCTGAAATTTTCAGAGGCGGCATTGAGTCTATCCCCAAGGGACAGTATGAGGCCGGTCAGGTTCTTGGTATGACAAAAACCCAGATTTTCTTCAAGGTTGTTCTTATGCAGGTTGTAAAGAGAATTGTACCACCCGTATTCAACGAAATAATGACTCTCATTAAGGACACTTCTCTTGCCCGAATCATTTCGGTTGTTGAAATTACAAGGGTTGCAAACAACTTTATCACATCAAATGCACTTATCTGGCCGCTCTTTTACTCGGGCGTATTCTATCTTGTATTCTGCGGAATACTGACAGTTTTGTCCGGTGCAATTGAGAAGAAGCTTAATTACTACAGGGGGTGAGCCGCGTGAGTATTCTTGAAGTAAAAGACTTAAAAAAGAGTTTCGGAAAAACCGAAGTTTTAAAAGGTATAGATTTTACACTTGAAAAGGGCGAGGTTTTATCCATAATAGGCTCTTCCGGAAGTGGAAAAACCACACTTCTCCGTTGCCTTAACTTTCTTGAATTTGCTGAAAACGGAACAATTTCCGTGGACGGTAAAACAATTTATGACGGTAGCAGCAAAAGAGATATGAGCGATTCACACATCCGTGAAATGAGACTTTATTTCGGACTTGTATTCCAGTCATTCAATCTTTTTCCGCAGTATACGGTGCTTAAAAACATCACTCTTGCACCATCACTTTTAAAATTTGACACACCTGAAAATATTGAGAAAAAGGCCTTGACTCTTATTGAGAGAGTTGGTCTTTCGGACAAAGTGAAGTCCTATCCTTGCGAGCTTTCAGGTGGTCAGCAGCAACGTGTTGCAATAGCAAGAGCATTGGCTCTGAGCCCTCACATTCTGTGTTTTGACGAACCCACTTCCGCGCTTGACCCGGAACTTACCGGTGAGGTTTTAAAGGTAATAAAAGGGCTGAAAGACAAGGACAGCACCATGATTATCGTAACTCACGAAATGGAATTTGCCAGAAATGTTTCCGACAAGGTTATTTACATGGCAGATGGCGTTATCTGCGAAATGGGCACTCCCGAGGAAGTGTTTGATAATCCTAAAAACGAACGAACAAAAGCCTTTCTTAATTCATTCAATAAATAAACCCAAGCCGTCCGAACGGCGGTTGGTTTTAGGGATCATTCGTCCGAAAACCATTATTTG
>JAZOQS010000097.1:0-5350 GCA_045656205.1 Clostridia bacterium
AACAATTCCGAATAAGGGCACTCTGCTTGACTGTCGCGAAAGCGGTTCAACTCTTCGGTTTATGATAAGTGTGGTTGCGGCACTCGGAACAGATTCGACATTTAAAATGTCCGGCAGACTTCCCGACCGTCCCCTCTCCCCCTTAAAAGAGGAACTTGAGGCACACGGAATTGTCTTTTCAAGACCCACATCTGACACTTTAAAAGTGTCCGGGAAACTGACCGGTGGCGATTTTATCATGGACGGAAGTGTTTCATCACAATTTGTCAGCGGACTGCTTTTCGCTCTGCCTATTATGGATAAAGACAGTTCGGTTACCATTACCGGGGACATTCAGTCAGCAGACTATATTAATATGACTGTGGCTGCCATCAGAAACTTTGGCGTTGATATGTTAGTTTTGGATAACAAATATACCTCGTCGGGAAATTATCACTCCGAAAAGGAATATTTTGTTGAGGGCGACTGGTCAAACGGTGCATTCTGGGTTTGCGCCGGACTACTTTCCGGCGGTAAAATCACCTGCTCAAATCTTGATGAAAACTCCCCGCAAGGTGATAAGGAAATTGCTGAAATAGTACATCATTTGGGGACGGAAAATCTCTGCCAGCTTGTAATAGATGCCGGCAACATTCCCGACCTTGTACCCATAATCTGTGTTGCCGCATCGTCACTTGACGGTGGAGTTACGGTTATAAAAAATGCAGGGCGGCTTCGTATAAAAGAAAGTGACCGCATTAAATCAACAGCCGACCTTATAAACAATCTCGGCGGAAAAGCACAGGAAACTCCCGACGGACTTATTATAACCGGTGTTAAAAGGTTAAGAGGCGGAAAAGCAGACAGCTTTAATGACCACCGTATAGCAATGAGTGCGGCAATCGCATCGCTCATTTCCGATGGACCCATAGAACTTACCGGGGCTGAAGCCGTTTCAAAATCCTATCCTGCTTTCTGGGAAGATTTTAAAATGCTGGGCGGTAATATTAAAATAGAAAATTAAATGAAAGGCAGGCTTTACATATGTCAAGCACCTTTGGAAAAAATATAAAAATCTCTGTTTGGGGTCAATCTCATTCTGCCGCAATCGGCGTGACCATAGATGGTATCCGTGCGGGGAAAAAAATAGATACTGAAAAATTGCAACAGTTTATGGACAGACGCGCTCCCGGGAAAAACAGATTTTCAACTCCGCGAAAGGAAGCTGATAAAGTGGAATTTCTGTCCGGACTTGTGGACTCTCATACCTGTGGTGCTCCAATCAGTGCAATGATTGAAAATACCAACACACGCTCACAGGATTACGACAAACTCCGCGATATTCCCCGTCCCTCCCATGCGGATTATCCCGCATATGTGAAATATAATGCGAATAATGATGTTGCTGGTGGTGGACATTTTTCCGGTAGACTTACTGCGCCACTCTGTATTGCAGGCGGAATTGTAAAACAGCTGCTTGAAAAGGAAGGAATTGTAGTTTCGGCACAGATAAAAAGCATCTGCGGTGAAACCGACATTGACAAAGCTTACGAAATTATTGACCGTGCCCGCGAGTCACTTGACTCTGTGGGTGGAATAATTGAATGCACCGTTTCAGGACTGCCCGTCGGCGTTGGAAACCCTATGTTTGACGGTATGGAAAACCGCATTTCGCAGGCAGTGTTTGCAGTTCCGGCAATAAAAGGTATCGAATTCGGCAATGGTTTTGAGTGTGCAAATCTGTTTGGAAGCCAGAACAACGACGAGTATTATATGGACGAGGGCAGAGTCCGCACCAGAACTAACAACCACGGCGGTATCCTTGGCGGTCTTACAACGGGTGAAGATCTGATTTTCCGCGTGGCTGTAAAACCCACGCCCTCCATAGGCAAAGAGCAAAGCAGTGTGTCCCTCATCCGTAAAGAAGACACAAGCCTTGAGATAACGGGCAGACATGACCCTTGTATTGTACCGCGTGCAGTTGTGTGTATTGAAGCGGTGGCGGCAATTGCCATATATGATGCCTATCTTGATTACAGAAAGGACTGCTGAAGCATGAATCTTGAAGATCTTCGCAAAAATATTGATTCAATTGATGATGAAATAATAAGTCTTGTTGAAAAACGAATGGATACGGCTGCCCAGATAGCAGCATACAAAAAAGAAAATAATCTTCCGATATTAAATGCCGGACGGGAACGGCAGATTCTGCAGTCCATTGCTGAAAGAACACGACCGGAAACAAGAAATTATATGCGCGTTTTATATTCCCTGATGTTTGAACTCAGCCGTGCATATCAGGGAAAACTTCTTAATACAAATTCGGAAATGTTTGAAAACATTATGAATGCAATTGAGAACACTCCCAAACTTTTCCCGTCCGATGCTAAGGTTGCATGTCAGGGTGTGGAAGGTGCATATTCTCAGATTGCCTGTGAAAAAATGTTCAAAAATCCCGAAATTATGTATATGTCAAACTTTGATGCTGTTTTTTCAGCAGTTGAAAGCGGTCTGTGCAAATATGGTGTTCTGCCGATTGAAAACAGTACCGCAGGTTCTGTTAACAAGGTTTACGACCTTATGACAAAACACAATTTTAATATTGTAAGAAGCGCAAGAATTAAGATAAATCACTGTCTGCTTGCAAAAAAAGGCACTGCCCTTTCTTCTGTCCGCGAGATTTTCTCTCACGAACAGGCAATCAGTCAGTGCAGTGAGTTTTTATCATCCCTTAAAGGTGTTAAGGTTACCCGTTGTGAAAACACAGCCATGGCTGCAAAAATGGTTTCTGAAAGTGACAGAACCGATGTTGCGGCGCTTTCGTCCAAATCCTGTGCTGAGCTTTACGGACTTGATTGTCTTGAATCAGTTGTTCAGGACAGTCAGAATAATCACACAAGATTTGTGTGCATATCAAAAAACCTTGAAATTTATCCTGGCGCGGACAAAACAAGTCTTATGCTTGTTGCTCCTCACAAACCAGGCGCACTTTATAAAACACTTGCACGTTTTTATGCGCTCGGCATAAACCTCATCAAACTCGAAAGCCGTCCTATCCCCGAACGTGATTTTGAGTTTATGTTCTATTTTGACCTTGAAACATCCGTGTATTCGGAAGAATTTGCTCAGCTCATATGCGAGCTTGACGCTATTTCTGAAGATTTCAGATACTTTGGCAGTTATTCGGAGGTTATCTGATGAAACATTTCGGACTTCTGGGCGAAAAACTCGGTCACAGTTTTTCGGTTCCAATTCACAATATGCTTGCCGACTATGAATACAGGCTTTACGAAAAAAGTCCGTCCGAAATTGACGACTTTTTAAAAAATCCTGTTCTTGACGGCATGAATGTAACAATTCCATACAAAAAAGATGTTATTCCCTACTGCACGTGGCTTTCCGATGAAGCAAAGAAAATCGGCAGCATTAACACTATGGTTTTAAAAGAAGATGGCTGGCACGGACACAATACCGATTATTTCGGATTTGTGTATATGCTTACGGGAGCGGGAATAAACCCCCGGGGCAAAAAGGTTGTCATTTTAGGCAGCGGAGGCGCATCTCTCACCGTACAATGTGCTGTCCGGGATCTGGGTGCAGCTGAAATTGTTGTTGTATCCCGCAAAGGCAAAGATAATTATGCAAATATAAGCCGTCATTTCGATGCGGACATAATCATCAATACCACACCTGTCGGAATGTATCCGCATTGTCCCGACAGTATTATAAATCTTAAAGATTTTGGCAAATGCTGTGGGGTGGCAGACCTTATTTACAACCCCGCTCAGACCAAACTCCTTTCAGATACGACAGCCCTTGGTATTCCATGCGTAAATGGACTGTCCATGCTGGTCGCTCAGGCAAAATATGCCTGCGAGATTTTCAGCGGAGAAAAAATTGATGACAAAATAATTGTAGAAATTGTGAACAAAATTGAGTCCCGTCAGAAAAATATAGTGCTTGTCGGTATGCCCGGCTCAGGCAAAAGCCATATAGGTAAGCTTCTCTCGGCAGAGCTTGACAGACCTTTCGCTGACTGTGACGAAATGATTGTCCGCCGCGAGGGAAATATTGAAGACATTTTCTCCCGTCATGGTGAGGAATACTTCCGTCAGGTTGAAACGGAGGTTATAAAAGAGATTTCAAAGGAAAGCGGATATATAATTTCCACCGGCGGAGGATGTGTGACGCAGGAAAGAAATTTTGACCTGCTCCATCAGAACAGTGTTGTTTTCTGGCTAAACCGCAATATTGACACTCTCCCCACCGACGGCAGACCGCTGTCAAAACAGGGGAATTTAAAAGATATGTATAAAAAAAGAAAGCCTATGTATGGGCACTTTTGCGACTTTGAAGTAGATAACAATGGCACTCCCGATGAAACAGTAAATAAAATTAAGGAGCTTTTGAAATGAAGATACTTGTAATAAACGGACCAAATCTTAATCTTTTGGGTCTTCGCGAGCCTGACATTTACGGAGATAAAAATTATGCTTCACTTGTAAATTATATTGAAACTACCTGCAAAGAAAAAAATATTGAAACAAAGGTTTTTCAGTCCAACCACGAGGGCGCAATTGTTGATGAGATACAGGCTGCGTACGGCAAGTTTGACGGCATTGTAATAAATCCCGCGGCCTATACTCATACAAGTGTTGCAATTTTAGATGCTCTAAAAGCTGTTAATATCCCTGCGGTTGAGGTTCATATTTCCGACGTGTCAAAACGCGAGGATTTTCGTCGGATTTCTTTTGTAAGACACTATTGTCTGACAACATTTGCCGGTTTTGGATTTGAAGGATATATAAAAGCCATAGAATATCTTGAAGAATATTTAAAAAACCTCTAAAATGGCTTGACAAACCCCGAATAATAAGATATAATATTTTATTGTGACAGCGTATTTCGGGGTTTGGCGCAGTTTGGTAGCGCGCATGGTTTGACATCATATCTGGGGCCATTCCAGTCCCTCAACCCCGACCATTTTGTTCTCTTTTCTATTGACATTTCGTTCAGATTATGATAGAATAGAGAAAGTACGGAGAGATGTCCGAGTGGTTTAAGGAGCTAGTCTTGAAAACTAGTGACTCGAAAGAGCCCAGAGTTCGAATCTCTGTCTCTCCGCCAAATTTAATAAAAGGTGGTCGCTGTAGGGCAAGACCACCGCTTCATGGAGAAGTACTCAAGTTGGCCGAAGAGGCGCCCCTGCTAAGGGTGTAGGTCGGGAAACCGGCGCGAGAGTTCAAATCTCTCCTTCTCCGCCATGAAAAACACAACCTTTTTAAGGTTGTGTTTTTTGTTTTGTGGGTTCGAGTACGACCGCTGCCGGTGGCAGATTAAGGGAGTGAGAAGAACTACTAAATTCAACTAT
>JAZOQS010000098.1:0-11082 GCA_045656205.1 Clostridia bacterium
TCAGGTTCAGGTTCGTTGACCTTTATACCCAACAAAATCTGGGATTATGTTGAAAACCCGGACTATACTTATGTTATTTCCTTTGACCGTTTATGGAACCCCAGATACATAAAGAATGACCAAAATAATAATAACGGTGTCGGCGGTGCTGCGATATACTGGATTGACGGAGAAAAGACCGACGCTGCAGTAGCACCTATATTCTATTCAGTAACAAAAGACAGAAGTGGTGTAGCAGGTATTGTATTTGGTGCTGCAAGACCGGATAATCCTAACAATGCCAATTACAGGAAGAATATGGGAAGTCCTGTAAACGGCACAGAGTACAGATATGCGGTGGGTATCACAAGAGGTAAAGCTTCAGGGACATACTATGCTCCTAAATACAGCTTCGCAAGAAACGGTTCATATCACCAAGCAGCCAATGACCTAATGAACGCTGCTGCTCTTCAGGACGTTAACAAAACCAAGACAAACATTGGTGCTTTCTCTTTACATGACAACTATTACACCAACAGTACAATTGATAACATCAAGATGTATACAATCAAAAACGGCAGCTTTAAAGCAGTTATTGAAAACAACACAGATCTTCCTCTTAACACAAGAAAAATTACAGTTAAATTTACAAACCCTGTATCTACTACTACATGGAACAATGCAAATGCAATTGTTGTTAAAAAAGACGGCGTTGAACTGGCAGAAGGTACATACGGTGTGAGTGAACTTAAAACAGTTGTTGAAGGAACAGAAATCTATTCTTATGTTGATGTTGATGTTACAGGTCTTCTTGAAGAAGGTGCAACATTCACAATCGACTTTGCTGACACAATTACAAACGAAATCGGCGATACTCTCGGCGAAGCAAACAGCGTTGTAACTTTCTCAACAAAACTTTCTGATGTTAAAATTATGCCTCTGACAGTTGTTGGAGCTGACCACCTCGTTGCAGACAACGAAAACGTTCAGGCAGTTAAAGTTCAGCTTGTAAACAACGCAGGTACTTCCAAAAATGTTGCTCTTATCTATGCAGTATATGCAGGTGAAAAACTTGCTGACATGGTTTATGTAAACGACACTGTTGAAACAGACGGAGCTGAATTTGAAGTTGGTCTTAAACTCACTTCCGCAGGCAAAGTTAAAGCATTCGCTTGGGACGGCATGACATCACTTAAACCTTACACAGGCTCTGTTGAGCTTGATGTAGAATAAGAAAGGGAGGTAATGAAGATATGAGAAAATTTACTAAACTTACAGCCCTTGCACTTGCTCTGGCACTTATCCTCGGTATGACTGCTTTTGCAGGCACTCCTTCAACACTCATTATGACAGATGATTTTAGCGACGCGTACGATAGCGAAGGCATTGCGTCACTTGCTACACTGAAAGAAAACAGAGGAACGCTTTCTATCAAAAACGCTTCTGGTGTTGCGCAGACAACAAAACTGATACAAGACGGTTTTGTTATTGATACAACAACCGGGGTTAACAAATATTTATACCATAGTAAGAGCTCCGGCACCATCACCAATGTAAACGGCAAAACAGCGCTTACAACTAACAATTTTGACGAGGATCATTTTGCAGCTCTTGCATACACCATTCCTGATGGGCCCTGGACATACGAAGACCATGCTGACGGTGCAGAAGCTCTTGTTGCACAGATAGGTTTTTCACCAAAAGATATAGACATCGCCGCTAATGCTTCTGCCACTAATACAGGTAACCAGGGCGCTGGTGGTGTTTCCGGTATCTACGCTACATATACAGAGTCCGGCACAACATCGACCGCTATAAGAGGTATCTCTGGTTTAAAATATTATTCAGCAAAAACTGCTAATAACACTCCTGAGTATGTGAGAGCAATTAAAAGAACTAAAACTTCTACCAATGACGCTAAAAATGGTTCAACCAATATTTATATGGGTGACGACACAGTCATAACTACGGTTGTTCGCCCGTATTACGATGTAACAAGTGAGGGTACTGTATTAAATACAGAAGACTCTAGCTTAAACGTTATTACTATGTATAAGAGACATCCTGTTATTGAGGCATCAGGCAATGGGGACTATTCTTCATACGTTAATCACGGTGGAAACTTTGCTATTAATTCTGTAAACGGTTTCGTATATAGTACTAGGGAGGGCGTGCTTGCGAGCTTCTATGATTTCAAGCTGTATAAAGTATCTCTTGATAGTAAAGACTTCACAATTGATACAACTGCAACAAAAACAACAGGCGTTGCAGTAGACAGTGCTTTTGAAATCATATTCTCACAGCCTCTCGCAGAAGGTCTGGGATATGGTCCACTTGGTAACGATGCTACCATTGCCACTGGTATTAATGTAACAGACCAGGACGGTAAAGTTTACACTTGTGGTACAGACTATACATATGAACTTACTGAAAAAGTTGAAGAAAATAAAGTTAAAGGTATTATGAAAATTGTTCCGGCAGAAAGCTGGGATTTCTCAAAAACCTATACAGTTAAACTTCCTGTAGGTCTTAAAAATATTGCCAGAATCACTATGGATGACTATTACACAGGTGAAGATGATGTAGATGAGGTTTATTGCGCAGCAATTTCCTTCACAACACAGGTTCCTCCTACATATGATGTTACACTTAAAGCATATGCAGGTCTTGAAGCAAAAGGCGAAGAGCTTACTGCTCTTTCTGCAGGCACAACATACTTTGCGGTTTCCGCTAAACACAGCGATGGTAAAGTAATTGCTAACGGCACATTAAGACTTGAAATTAAAGATGCTAACGGCAACACAGTTAAATATGTAACAGCTAAAAAAGCTCTCGGTACAGGCACAGCTACATTTGGCGCTGCTTTCAAACTTGAAGCAGGCATGACAGCAAGAGCATTCGTTGTTGGTACAGAAGGCGTAGCTACAAAATAATTAAAACTTAAATAAAAAAGTGCGAACGGATTTTCCGTTCGCCTTTTTTTAATTGAAAATTGAGAATGGAAAATTGAAAATTTTGGTCAATACTCGCAGTGCGAGTATATAAAATAATCCCGAACGAACTTCGTTCGGGATTTTACATTAATTTTCAATTCTCAATTTTCACTTTTTAATTTCTTACATATCGCCGCAAGAATGCTTATCAGTTCCGTTATGTCTTTTTCAACACTTTCAAACTGCGAGAGGCTCAAGTATTCTGTTTTATGCAGAAGTGTAATCCAGTAATGTGTTTCATTTGCTTCTTTAAGTGCAATATTCATTTTGGAAAGAAAATCAGACCGGCTTTGCGCGTGTTCTGATTCTGCGATATTTGCTCCGATGCTTGTACCGCTTTTAAGGAGTTGTTTTGACAGAATATATTCACCTCGTTCTGTGGTCAGAAATTTATACAAATTAACAATTCGTACAGCAAAGTCAAGGCTTTTTTCTTTTGAAATATTCTTTTTCACAATACCACCCCTTATTTAATATTCTCGGCAAAGCCGGGAATTAACCAAAATTTTCAATTCTCAATTTTCCATTCTCAATTTAAATAAAAAAGGCGAAAGGGAAGAACCCTTTCGCGCTTTTTTATTTACGGCTGTTTGCCGATGTAAGCAAGGATACCGCCGTCAACATAGAGAACGTGGCCGTTCACGAAGTTTGAAGCGTCAGATGCGAGGAATACTGCCGGGCCTGCGAGGTCTTCCGGGTCGCCCCATCTTTCAGCAGGTGTTTTAGCGAGGATGAAGCTGTCAAACGGGTGTTTGGAGCCGTCGGGTTGTGGTTCGCGAAGCGGTGCTGTCTGAGGTGTTGCGATATATCCGGGGCCGATGCCGTTACACTGAATGTTGTATTTACCATATTCAGAGCAGATATTTCTTGTAAGCATTTTAAGACCGCCTTTAGCTGCAGCGTAAGCAGAAACTGTTTCTCTGCCAAGCTCGCTCATCATTGAACAGATATTAATGATTTTGCCGTGGCCTTTTTTGATCATTGCGGGGATAACTGCTTTTGACATAATAAATGGAGCGTTAAGGTCAACATCGATTACCTGTCTGAATTCTGCTGCGCTCATTTCGCACATGGGAATTCTTTTGATGATACCTGCGTTGTTAACGAGGATATCGATAACGCCAACTTCTTTTTCAATTTTTGCTACCATTTCGTTTACGCCTGCTTCGTCTGTAACGTCGCAAACATAACCGTGAGCTTTGATGCCGTCAGCCTCATAAGCTGCGAGGCCTTTGTCAACCAGTTCCTGTTTGATATCGTTGAAAACGATTGTTGCACCGGCTGCTGCGAGACCTTTTGCTATCGCATAACCAATGCCGTAGGATGCGCCTGTTACAAGCGCGATTTTTCCGTCAAGTCTGAATGAATTTAACATTTTTGTTCTCCTTATCTTAAATCTCTTGTTGCGATATGGTCCATATCTGTGAATTCCTGGTTTTCGCCGCACATTGCCCAGATGAAGGAGTAGTTTTTAGTACCAACGCCGCTGTGGATTGACCAACTGGGGCTGATAACTGCTTCTTCGTTGTGCATAATGATGTGGCGTGTTTCGTTAGGTTCGCCCATCATGTGGAATACTGCCTGATCTTCGTCCATATCGAGGTAGAGATAAACTTCCATACGTCTGTCGTGAGTATGTGAAGGCATTGTGTTCCAAACGCTGCCCGGTTCAAGATTTGTCAGACCCATTGAAAGCTGACAGCTCTGCATTACTTCGGGGTGGATGTACTGGTTGATTACACGTTTGTTAGCGTCTTCTGTGCATCCGCAGGGAACTTTTTTAGCTTTTGAAATGTCAATTTTAACTGTGGGATATTCTTTGTGGGCGGGGCAGGAGCTGATGTAGAATTTTGCGGGGTTTTCAATATCAAGGCTTTTGAATGTAATTTCTTTGTTGCCTCTGCCTATGTATATACCGTCACGCGGTTCCATTACATATTCTGTGCCGTCAACAGTGATGATACCTTTGCCGCCGATGTTGATACAACCCATTTCGCGTCTTTCAAGGAAGTATTCGGAAGCGAGTTCTTTGCCGCCTTCAAGTTTCATTACCTGGTGAACGGGCATGATACCTGCGGTGATGATTCTGTCAATATGGCTGTAAACCATTCTTGTGTTGTCTTTTGTGAAAAGACTTCCGATATGGAATTCTTCTCTTAATCTTTCAGTTGTGTAGTGTTTTACGTCTTTTGCATTTGATGCGTTTCTGATTTCCACTTTGTCAAACTCCTTTTTAATATATTTTCCGTAGACCTGCACCTGCGAGAGTCCCGCAAATGACATGGGATATGAAACCTGTTTGAAATTGGTCAGGTGAACCGTTTTTGTGATTTTGGGTTCGGGGAGAACAACTGTCTGCCCGCCCTCGGGTTTTTCGAACTCGCCGGGAACTATGGTTCCGTCGTCAAATTCGATGTCGATGCTCTTCCACCATGTATCGTGGTCGTTAACAAAGTCTGCACGGAGGAAAAATTCCACCTTTTCAACTTCAACTTCTGTGCCGAAGTCGATAAAATATTCAATATCTTCACGCGCACCGCCCGCCCATGAATGGTGAGGGAACATCCCGTGACCTTTCTGATTTATTACACCGTCAATGGCATTGCGTTCAAAGAAAACGGGGTCATTTCTGGTGACAAAGTTTGCATAAGCGTGGGGGAAATATCTGCCCACACCGTGTTTGTCAACAGAGTTTTCCGATATAATACGGCTGCCGTATGCTTCTTCGTCGGTCGCTTCGCGAAGTGTTACCCTGTGGGTGGATTTTTTGAAGCTTTCTTCGTCATAAGCGATAAGCTCATAGCCGAAGGGGATGGTGTATTCGTAAATTTTGTCAGGAACAAGAACAATACTTTCCTTTAAACTTTCGTCCAGCTTCATACATATAAATTCGCTGCAATCACGCAGTTTTACAACAAATTTATCTCCTTCTTCATACACTCTGTCGAAGGTGAAATCTATGCTGAGCCCGGAAGTTTCGGTGATGGTGTTGCCCTGCCCATCAACAAGTTTTAAAAATATCAATTTTTTCACTTCCTTTTCTATTTTATCATACCATTATTCTCCATGTTTGTCAAGGCGGGAGAATGGGAATTCCTATAAAGGTTTGTATTGACAAAATGTCATTTGCATATTATAATAATGGTGTATAAATATCTATAAAATGGAGTGAGAACTATGAAAAAGCTCTTAACAATTATTATGGTAGCAGCAATGCTTATGACAATGTCGCTGTCTGCCTTTGCAGTAGTGCCGAGTGATTTGTCCGGTGCGATTACCGACCTCGGCCTTTCTGTTCCGGTGGTTCGTAATCTTGAAGTTCCTGTAAATATGCAGGTGGATGTGGGTATGACCGGAAGTTATGCGGAAGGTCCTGTTACTGCAGAAACCCACGGATATTCAGAAAATGTAAATTACAGAGCTATAATTTATATGACAGATGTAAGAGCACTGTTTAATACACTGGTAGGCGGTGTTGGTGTTTATTTTGCCGGAGATGCCGGTCTGGAAGCACGCCTTGCAAACAGTATTATAACAGGCCAGTTTACAATTGAAATTGCTTATCCCGAATCAGCAACCGTTCCCGCAAACATTGTTGCAGGAACTGCTCTTGCAGGATTTAATCCCCAGGTAGCAAATGCGTTTGTTGAAACAACACCCAGAACACTTGTTACTCTCGAATCAGGCGTAAAGGTGCTTACAATTACACTTGCTGTTAAGGACAATCTCCGCACAAGTGAAATGCGCGCAAACCTTGCTACATACCTTCCTGACCTTGCTTTCACATGTGAAGGCGTAGTTCTTTCGGTAGGCGAAAACAAGGTTGCCGGCACAATCACAGGTCAGACAAAAATTTATGATGATAATACAGACCCTACACCGGATGACCTTATCTGCGAAATAAACTATGCAGGTAAACAGGGTACAGATGCGGGTATCACAGGTACAGAAATCAGTGAAACTGTTACAGTTGTTCATCTCCAGCAGCAACAGGGCGGCGGTGGACTTAATGCCGGCCCGTCAATTCCTGAGGTTCCCGAGGATGATAGCGGAAAAGCTGAATCTGCAACAGTTACAGTTGTTGTAGGCGGCGAAAAAGAAAATATTAAAGAAACTGCTGAAAACGGCAAAGTTAACGTAACCGAAATTGAAGAACAGATTGCAGATTCAAGAGAAGGTTTTGTTCTTAAAGGTATTTATGATGCTGAAACAGGCGGAAATAAACTTGAAGGTGAAGTTGCTGTAAGCGGCGACAAAACTGTTTATGCTCAGTGGATTAATGTAACCGTTCCTTCTGCACTTAACGGTGATGATCACATTAAGTATATCGCCGGATATCCGGACGGCACAGTAAAACCTGAAGCTAACATCACAAGAGAAGAAGTTGCAACAATTTTCTTCCGTCTGCTCAAAGATGATGTAAGAGCTGAGCTTCTTACAACTGAAAATGACTTTACTGACGTTGAAGAAGGCAGATGGTCCAACGAGGCAATTTCAACTATAGCAAACGGCGGATATATCAATGGTTACCCCAATGGTACATTCAGACCTGAAGGCAAAATCACAAGAGCTGAGCTTGCCGCTATTACTGCAAGATTCCTTGAAAAAGCTGTGGATGGCGATAAAGAATTCAGCGATATAAACGGTCACTGGGCAGAAGAATATATTCTCTCCATTGCAAATAATGAATGGATTTATGGTGACGGAAACGGCAACTTCAGACCGGATGATTACATCACACGTGCTGAAACAATCACAATTATCAACAGAATTCTTGTAAGATATGTAAATGAACACGGACTTGCAGGTAATGAAATTATGTGGCCGGATAATGCGGAAAATGCTTGGTACTATTTCGCAGTAATCGAAGCGTCCAACGAACACGACCATACAAGAGCGGAAAACGGATATCACGAAATCTGGGCTGACGCTGAATAACAGAAAAATTAAAATCCCGAACGAATTTCGTTCGGGATTTTTTTATGCTTTATTTGAGTCTTACAGTAATTTCGCCGGAATTTAAAATAACCGTTTCACCTGTTTCTGTTTCTGTTACAAGTCCGCCCAAAGGGGTGATGTCAACAGCTTTTCCGGAATTTTCCTGTCCGTTTGAAAAATATGTTATTTCCTTTCCCAAAACAATGGAGCGGCTTTTATATCTTTCTATAATCGAAGTGTCCGACGGGGCGGAGCAGATTTCAAGCAGGTTTTCCGTTATCTTAGCTATCATTTGTTCTTTCGGAATATCCGTTTCAAGGGCTCCGGCAATATTTGCGATATCATCAGGGAACTTGGTAGTGGTCATGTTAAGCCCTATTCCGACTATGACCGCATACCCGTCCGGAACTTTTTGTGATTCTGCAAGTATTCCGCATATTTTCTTTCCGCCAAGATAAATATCATTAACCCATTTTATGCCGGGGGTTTTACCGGTCAGGGAAATTATCGCGTCTGACACTGCCACCGCTGTAGCCGTTGTTATAAAAACCGCGTCCGCAGGGGTGGTGAAAGGGCCGATGGCAAGAGACATATATATTCCCGTTTCTGCCGGAGAGTAAAAACTTCTGCCAAGACGTCCTCTGCCGGCGGTCTGACTGTCTGCCGTCACAAGAAACGGAAGATGCGCTCCCTCGCGAGCGAAATTCTTCGCGGAAAGATTTGTGGAATCAAGCGATTTATAGCAATGCAGGGATATAGATTTATATTTGTCCGGTAAAAATTTAATTATTGTGTCCTGCATAATATCAGCCTATTTTGTTATTTTCAAAAACTTCGCCGGTAACGGCATCAACATATAGAAGAAGTGTTTCGGAATTGACAGAAAGGTTGTCCGACACTGCGCCGAAAAGGAAACAATGGCGAGAAACTCCCTCGATGTTGACAGTCTGAGCTTTTTTGTCACTTGCCGAAACAACGGCAACATTACTGCCAAACTGATTTTTTGCAAATTCACTTGCCTTTTTTTCTGCATCTTCGTAGCTTAAAGCCGAATTTAAAGAAAAGTCAAGATACATTTCGTCCTCATATTCATCAAATCCACGGGTATTTTCGCGCTTTTTCTTAAAAAAGGCAAAAAGTGCGGCACCTGCTGCTATACCTATTCCTGATGCAATTAAAAATTTCTTTCTGTCTTTCATTATTGATCACTCTCCAATTATAACTTTTTCCATATTTCCGTTGCCGTTATCAAAAATCTCGCCGCTGTCGGCATCTGCATGATAAAGACCTCTGACCTTGCCCGACTCTTTTTGCGCACTTGCCGAATCGGCAGCGTATATATAAACCTTTCTTTTAATGCCTTCAATTTCAACTTCCGAGGGTCCCTCAGCACTTAAAAATATAACAAAAGCGTCCTCGCCAAACCTCTCTTTTGCAATTTTATTTACCACTTCCCGAAGCTCATCTTCGGTATAATGAGTTGGTTGTGACTCTTCGGTTATATCGTGCTTTTCTGCCACGGGCGCATCTGCGGGAAGTGTATCAGACTGAGGAACGGCAAAAAGCAATATAGCACCGCCCATGAGCAGGATAACTGCAAGTGAAACAATCAGAGCAATTTTAATTTTCTTGTTCATATAAGACTCCTTTGTAAAAATGTCAAAATAATAATTTTTCTTGCTAAATTTGTCGAACTATGTTATACTTAATAGCAAGGAGGGATGGAAAATGAGTTTTGGGGCTAAATTCAAACAGCTTCTGGAGCAAAAAGGTGTAACATACGAAGATGCTTGTGCGGCTCTTGGATATAAATCCAAGGGAACCATAACCAACCTGACTAAAATGGAATATCAGCCTAAAGGCGATAAATTAATCAGAATTTGCGAATATTTTGATGTTCCGAAAAATTTCTTTGATGAAATGCCGGAAAATATGCGCTTTAGTCAACCGGAAAATTCATATGAAACCGGAAAACGGACCATCCCGCTTATGGAGAATGAATCTCCCGACGCAGTAGTTATAACTGAAATGGTAATCCCGCAGATAGGCACACCCGATACATTTGCAATTGAAATAATTGATGACAGGCTTTCGGGCATGGGAATTTCCTGCGGAACAACACTTTTCCTGACAAAAAGCTTTACACTTTCGGACAAGCATGAGGTTATTGCCGAGCAGGGAGATAAAAGATTCTTTGCCATTTATGAGAAACGCGGTGACGAAGAAATTCTCACCCCTGCCGACCCTGAAATGCGCCGTATTGAGCTTAGCAGAAAAAACAGCGATATAAAAATCTATGCCGTTGTTATAAAAAAACTGACTTCAATATAACCTTTTCCCTGACTGGATTGCGTCAGGGATTATTTTTTGTTCCGCCTATAAACTCGCGAATTAAAGAGTTTTCGGGAACAAGACATTCGTTAACCGGTTCTGCCGGAGTGAGAAGACAAATAATTTCGCCCATTTCACCATGGCTTTTGATATTTTCAAGTTGAGTCCGGAAAAATGCCTTGTATATTCCAAGTTCGTAAGGAATAAATGTATCCACATCAAAATCGGAACGATATTTATATGGCATAATATACAGGTCTTCGCCGCGTTTGACGTTTTTGGCGGCAATGCAGGTTTGTGAAAATGTCCTGCCGCGATGAATATTATCCCGAATCATTCTTCTTATGAGTCTGACATTTTCGGGATGAATGATATGGTTTTCGCAAATTATACGGGTGCGGACGCTGATGTAGATTTTAACGGTTTTATGGTCCGGAACTTTAATTACATCGGGGTTTAAAGCGTGAATTCCCTCGAGTATTACAAGCTCGCCCGGTTTTCTCTCTAAAATTTTTCCCGAATTTACACTGCAGGAATTTATAAAATCATATTCGGGTAAGTTGACGGGCTTGCAGTCAATAATATCACTAAGCTGACTGTTGAGAAGACTTATATCAAGTCTTGATGGGGACTCAAGGTCAAGAATACCCTCGCGGGCGGCAAGTTTTTCTGCCTCATCAAGAGAGTGGAAATAATTGTCCATAGACAGGGTGTGGGTTTCACATCCCATATCATCAAGAAATTTTTCAAGGACGTGGGAAGTTGTGGTTTTGCCCGAACCGGACGGGCCCGACACAAGAATTATGGGGCAACTGTCCCTGTTTGCACAAATGTGCTGTGC
>JAZOQS010000099.1:0-13062 GCA_045656205.1 Clostridia bacterium
ACAATAGGCACTGCCATAAGCGCTACCAGCATAAGCATTCCCTGGAAAAAGTCTGTCCAGCAAACTGCTTTAAAGCCGCCGAGGAAAGTGTACACCAGAATAATTGCCGCAAAAATTACCATTGCAGTAGTAGGTGCAAGGCTCGGGAAAAGCTGAACAAAAACTTTTGTACCTGCTGAAAAAGCAGATGCAACGTAAATTGTGAAACTTATTAAGAATACTATTGCACAAACAATTTTAAGTACCGGACTCTGTGCCATGAATCTGTTGGTAAGATACTGCGGAACCGTAATGGAGTCACCGGATGCAGCTGAGAATTTTCTGAGTCTTTTTGCGACTATAATCCAGTTTGCCGCTGTACCGATTGCAAGACCAATACCAATCCACGCCTGACCAAGACCAAATGCAATAATACTTCCGGGAAGCCCCATAAGAAGCCAAGCACTCATGTCAGAAGCCTGTGCACTAAGCGCTGTAACCCACGGACCCATGCTGCGTCCGCCAAGAAAATATTCTTTTTCGCCATTATCTTTGGTCTTTATAAAGAACCATACACCAATGGCAAGCATTGCTACAAAATAAAGAACAAATGCTAAAAGTTCACCCATAGTAATAACTCCTTTTATGTATAAATTTTCAATATGTGATATAGTATACCACATATTTTTACAAAAAGCAATAGAGAACTAAGTTTAGACTTTAGTCTGTACTCCGTTCTCTATAATGATTTATTTATTTTTAAAATTCAAGGTTAAACAAACAATACGAAATTATAAACATATTTTAGACAAAAACATAGGCATAAGTCTGTCGGCATAATGTTTAAGCGAATACTCGCCATTACATAAACACCAGTCATACATCAGCGCTCTTTCACAGATTGCATACATCTTTACAATTTCATTTGCCGCCATATCGTTTCTTATCTCCCCTTTTGCCTGACCGCTTGACACAATTTGCTTGAGTAGTTTGTAATACACCCTGCTCCGGTCAAGAAGATGTTTCTCCCCTTTTGTAATAAGCTGGGTTGACAAAAGGCGCGACAAAAGACTTATAGATATGCTGTCCTCAATCATCCCGAAAAGCTCGTGATTGAGAAACAAAAGAGCATCAAAACTACTCATTTCCGGTGGAATTTCAAGCTCTTCATATTTTTCATCAAACAAATATGAAAGGGAGCCGAGCAGTGCATCCTTGCCTTCAAAATAGTGGTAAAAAGAGCCTTTTGACGTTCCCGACTCAGCTATAATTTCTTCAACCGTCGTATCGTCATACCCCTGCTCATAAAACAGTTTCCACGCGGCAGTTACAATTTTACCTTTTGTGATTTTCGAAGTTTTTTTCATATTACTTCCCCTTTTTCAAAAAAAGTGAGGTTTAACCCTCACTTTAATCTTTAAATGTCATAATCCAGTTTAAACTGCTCACCGCAACCATATTTTTCATAAACATAGTCAATATCCTTGTCTCCACGACCGGACAGACAAGCGAGAATTGAACCAGATTTATGTTCTTTCGCATATCTGATTGCGTATGCAACCGCGTGTGCACTTTCAATGGCAGGAATAATTCCTTCGTATCTTGAAAGCAGGAAGAAAGCTTCCATTGCTTCTTCGTCTGATATTGTATCATAATGAACTCTGCCCATATCACGCAGATGTGCATGTTCAGGACCAACGCCCGGATAGTCAAGACCACTTGCAATTGAGTAAACCGGAAGGGGCTCGCCCTTTTCATCCTGAAGAACATAACTTGAATATCCGTGAATTATACCTTTTGTTCCGTATGCCATTGTAGCCGCGTGATCACCCACTTTATCACCGCGTCCGAGAGGTTCAATACCATAAATTTCAACTGGGTCTGCAAGGAAGGGTGTGAACATGCCGGGTGAATTTGATCCACCGCCAACACAAGCACAAACAGCATCGGGCATAATTCCTGTCATATCAAGGAACTGTTCTCTTGCTTCAATACCGATAATCGCCTGAAAATCTCTTACCATTTTCGGGAAAGGATGCGGGCCTGCAGCTGTGCCGATGCAGTAAATTGCATCTTTATATTCTCTGAGATATGCTTCAAACGCCGCGTCACAAGCTTCTTTAAGTGTTTTAAGTCCTTTTGTAACCGGAATAACATTTGCGCCAAGCATTTTCATTCTGATAACGTTGGGATGCTGTTTTGCGATGTCCACTTCGCCCATGTAAACATCACATTCCATGCCGAAATATGCAGCTGCAGTAGCTATCGCAACACCGTGCTGACCTGCACCTGTTTCTGCAATAATCTTCTTTTTGCCCATATATTTCGCCAGAAGCCCTTCACCCATACAGTGATTGAGCTTGTGCGCACCGGTATGGTTAAGATCTTCCCTTTTGAGATAAATCTGACAGTTGCCGAAAATTTTTGAAAGTCTTTCGCAGTGGTAAACCGGAGTGGGTCTGCCCTGGAATTCTTTTCTTATTCTGCGAAGCTCGTTGATGAACTGAGCAGAATGGCAGATAGCTTCATACGCATCATCTGCTTCTTTAAAAGCTTCAATAAGTTCTTCTGCCTGGTAAGAACCGCCGTATTCACCAAAATAACCGTTTTCGTCGGGAAATTCTTTCAGATAGTTGTCAAAATCTTTATATTTGTTCATAGTTAATACTCCTTTTATTCTATAATATCATATATGTATGTCAAAATCAAGTATTCTGACGCCATCGAACTCCCGGAACAAAATTAATTTTAACCATTTTAAATCCTCCAAAAAACAAAAACCCTTGATTTGCATTTTGCAAACCAAGGGCGAAAAATCTTTTCCGCGGTGCCACCTTGTTTTTTTCACTCATCAGGATACCATCATATCCCCGGATACTAACGCTATCCTTCTCGTCAGCGCATTGGGCGCTGCCCTCAGCAGTCCATATTACTCAGCCGTCTTTGCGGAACTCTCACCATAATCCGCTCGCTTTGAAAGACCTTATCTGCCTTTTTTCTGCCTCATCGGTTTTAATTTTTTATAATTATAGCACCGATAAACTATTTTGTCAATAGCTTGTCAAATATCTTCCTGTATCCTGCCGAAATAACAGGAATGCTGTAAACATCTTCGGCAATTTTTCGTGCTTTTTCCTGACACTCTTTAAGCTTATCTGGATTTTTCGCAAAATATATTATTTTTTCAGCAAGCAGTTTTGCGTCATTATTTGTAAGAGTATCTCCAATTCCATAACGTGTTATAAGGAGATTTAAATCGTCATAATCACTGCAAACGCCGACAATCGCCTCTCCTGCCGCCATCATACTGTATGTTCGGCTTGGCATAAACAAATGGGATTGTGTAGTTTCCTCTGTAACAACCGCAATATCACCGCAAGCCACAGAATATGGGAAAACATCTGCAGGTTGCCACGGAAAAAGCTGAACATTTTTAAGCTTACTCTTCTCTATACGTTTCTTAATAGACTCAAACTGTTGTCCTTCTCCAATAAGAACAAAAGAAATGTTTTCTTCCGCTTTAAGTATTTCGGCTGCATCAAGAATTATCTCAATATTATGTCCACAGCCCATATTGCCCGAATATAAAACCACAAACTTTCCCTCAAGATTGTTAGCTTTTATAAACGGATTTTCCTCTTGTCTGACAGGTTTTATTTTTTCTGTATCTGCCGCTATCGGCAAAACTGTAATATCAATGGGATTTTTCAGTCCATTGTTGATTGACTCTGCCATTATTTCTCCGATAGTGATAAGTCTGTCAATCTGCGGATAATATTTGTCATTTAATTTATGCCACACTTTGCACGCAACTCTTATAACCAGATTTCCAAAAACAACCTCAATGCTCTCAGGATAAATATCCCAGTTCATAAACACAAATGGTGCTTTAAACATTTTTTTCAGTTTCACTCCGATAAAAGCATTAAGCGGAGGATTTGAAACTGCAAAAATCATATCATATTTGTTTTTTCTGTTTTTCTTTGCCCATTTCAGTACAAACAGACAATGCTTTATCCAGCTTATAAATTTTGTTTTAAATGAATTCGTCACATATTTAGGAGCATCAATTTTTCTTACTCCGTTCACGTTGCTTCCGGTTATACAGTCAATATCCGTATCATTCGGCAATGCACTTTTAATCAAATCGACATACCACTGCGGCATAACCTGGGATACAATAAGTATTTTATGTGATTTCATACTTTATCAACTCGTTTCAGGATTATTTAATAATATTTCCCATCGGGTCACAATACGTTTCCAGATACCTTCTTTTCATCGAAACCCCGTAATTAACCTTAGCCTCCGGCAGTTCTTCTCCCAGAAGTTGTTTTACCCTGAGATATGGCAAATTCACCCCACCCGCAGCAATTACCGATACTGTTGCTGTAATTCTCGGATTTATATCCATAAGAACCGGCACACCATTTTCATCTTTAATAAAATCAAATCCGACATTACCTGTCATTTTTAAAAGCTCAACTATCTTTTCGCACATTTTGTATGCGTGATCATTTTGAGCAAGAACACTTCTCTGCGCAATGCTCATCAGACTCTCTACATTTTCCCTGCCAACCATATAAAGTACTTTGCCATCATCAGCAAGAAGATCAACCGTATATTCATTCCCCGGCAGATATCCGGTTATCAACATTTCATCAATCGTATCCGGTTCTGAAATAATATTTATCATATCTTCATAAGATGTATAAAAGCTATTTGGTTTTTCACAAGCAAAAATGTGATATCTTGATTTTTTCGAATCAATAATCCTCACTCCCCTGCTTCCGCTTCCATTTACAATTTTCAAGCACACCGGCTTATCCGGATATCCGAGCTTTTCACATCCACAGATAAAATCTTCAACACTATAAACAGGATAAAATTCCGGAACAGAAATCCCGGCTTTTTTAAGAGTCTGATATGTTTTGAGCTTATTGTTAGCAATTTCCACCGATTCCTGATTAGAAAGAGAAATTATTGTTCCTATTTCCTCAAACTCATGTTTTCTTTTTGCAACCGCAGATACCTCGGCAGACACATTTGGAAAATATATATCCACATTTTCTTTTTTGCATATATCCAGAACCACATCGCAATAGTTTTTATCAGTTGCCGCCGGCACCTTATAAAATTCGTCTACAAAAAAACGTGTTGTAGGATCTTCCGCCATGTCAACACCAACTATACGAATATTTCTCTCTCCATTTTCTCTGAAACATCTTAATTGCCCCGGCATTGTCGGAGAACCACACGCCGACAAAAGCACTGTAATATCTCTCATTTCAACTCTCCTATCACGGAATATTTACTGTTTCACTTCTTTCCACATCAAGAGGTTCTCTTACATAGCTTCCATAATCGCCTTCGTTTCTCTGAAACAAAATTCTGAAAACAGCAAACATAATTTTTAAATCAAGTTTCAAACTTACAGAATCAGCATACCACGCCTCATATTCAAACTGCTTATCCCATGTAACAATTGCATTTTTTTCAAGACTTCCACATGGTGGGATAAGTCCTCCGCGAACGTTAAATCTTTTTAGTTCTTCTTCGCTGTAATACGAATCATATTTTACAGGCAATGGCCTGGGGCCCACCACCGACATATCTCCACGAATAATATTAATAAGTTCTGGCAACTCATCAAGCGAGGTAGTTCTTAAAAACTTACCCCATTTTGTCAACCTCTGTTCATCCGGGAGAAGATTTCCTTCCTCATCATATGTATCCGTCATAGTCCGGAACTTTAACATATAGAACTTTTTCATATTCAGACCCGTTCTCTGTTGACGAAAAAAAACAGGTTTGCCGTTTAATATTCTTGTCAACAATGCTATAATGCAAAATACAGGCAGAATAACTACAAACAACATTAACGCCGACATGAAATCAAAAACTCTTTTAGCATATTTATACATATTTTTACTCCACTATTTCTCTTATTAACACAAAGGCTTCTGCTGCCTGCAAATTCATCATTGCTCCGCGATATTGTGCCAACGCTTCTATCGCTTTTAAAGATCGTGTTTCCGGGAACTGCCCAAGCTGGGATTCATATATTTTCATCATATCCAGCTTCTTTTCAATTTGATTTGTAATATCAACATAAACGTTTGGTATAAATTCATTCTGAATATTTGGAACATTCCATCCCGTTTCAGATAATGTTTCATATGCATATATTTTACTAACATGCGGCAAATATTTCGGACGCAAAGCCACCATTGTCGCTTCAACAACAATCTGATGGTCTTTTTGCATATCCCCCCAATGAGGCAAATAAACTTCATCAGGTTTGGTCTCCTTTATAACTTCATATATTTTATTATTAAGTTCGCATCTGTCTGCTTTCTCAAGCATAGAGGCAGGAAAATCGAGCCAGAAAGTTTTAGCTATCCCCATAATCTTATGACATTGCATAGCTTCTTCACGGACTTTTTCAACACTTTCCAAGGAAAACATAGGTTGAGTGCCTTTCGTTACTATACAAATATATACGTTGTCCCCATTTTCTATTTTACGGGTCATTGTTCCGCCCACTCCAAGAATTTCATCATCCGGATGAGGTGCTATAACTAAAATATTTGCCATAACTACAATCCTCCAGTTAAAAAGATGTTCACATATTATTCTATCACATTATTTCTACACTTTCAATATATATGTAAAACTTTTTCGAATATTAAAAAAGGGTGTCCGAAGACACCCTTAATTTTAAGCATAAAGTTTCATAAGCCAGTCGCAGTTGACAACCTTTTCGATAATCATCTGACGGTTGAAATAATAGTGGTTTGCCGCTTCAAAACCTACCGACGGTCTTCTGCACATTATTTCGTAAACCTTTGACGCAATTTCACGTTCATCAGCAACATATTTTAAAAGCTCTTTTTTCAGCTTAGGCGATTTTGTTTTATTATATTCATCGCGCAGTCTGATAAATCTTATCTGGTTGTATGAAGATTTAAAGAGCGAGTAGCTGATATATGCCATATCGGAAATTTCGCTTCCGTCAAGTCCTAATATTTCAAGACCTTCCGCCCATTTTTCACTGACAAGTCGGAACTGATTTTCAAGAACATCAACAGGATAAATAGCTCTCCATTTTTCAAGGTCATCATATGCATAGCAGGTCATGGTTGCTTCATAGCCGGTATTTTCCGGGTAAAGAGGAGTGGATACGCCTGCATTCTGCGGCCCGAAATAAAGCACGTCCACATGGAAGGGGAACTGACGGAACGCATCACAGAAAATATCTGTTGCTTTTTTAACCTTATCTGCTTTGTCGCCATACATAATTCTGAAGCTCTTGTCATAATCGGGAGCTTTTCCGTTTTCTTCGAAGAAGGCTTCGGAAATAAGCTTTATGTTGGGTGACGGATATCCGCCGAGAGTCCAGCCAAGCATAAGGTGGTTCATTTCTATTTCAATAAGGTCGTCCATCTGTTTTGTGAGCATTCCGTAAACGGGAAGGTAAGGCACCGTTGAACATTCCCAGCTGTTGTTGATCTGAAGTTTTACAACAGTTTCAAGTCCTGCTTCCTTTGCCCATTTCCAGCGTTCCATACTAATGGTGCTTAATCCCTCAACAGAAATGGCATAGTCACTTACAAACCAGTCAATACCACCACGTGTAAAGGGAATTTCCGTTTCACGTTTACTCATAATGGCAACCGATTTAGGCAGAGCCTGCATACATTTAGCCTGATCGCCGGGTTTAAATCCTCTTTCTGCTGACCAAGCCCAGTCCCATGCAATTACAAGCACATTGGGGTCTGCTCTGTGCGCTCCCTCTGCAATGAGTGTGTTAGCCTGTGCGGCAAGCTCCCACTGTTCTTTATCTTTGCAGTGCGGACAAGGTATAGTCACGTCCGCTTCTCTTGATTTACAGTGAGTCATATTCTCGGACATTGTGATTGTGAAAAATCCGCCAAGTCCCGGAACTGCACGACAAAGCGATTCAACCGCTCCGCTTAAATAGTCGCGGACTTTCTGTGAAGAGAAGCACATACAAGCATATTTACCGGCAACGGCACCTTTCATTTCCGGATATTTTTCAAATAAAGAAAGAGGCATTGTTCTGGGTTCGTTTATGTAAAGATAGATTTTTATACCAAACTCTTTTGCACGGTTGACGAAATTACGCAGATTCTTCTGACGTTCTTCCCAGCCATCGGACATTTTCTTGTCAAACGGGAACTCGGTCACACGGTAGAGTACCGCCTGTAGCCAGATGCCGTTAACACCTGTTTCAGCATATTTTTCAAGAAGTGAATCAGGGCAGTATGTGGCACTGTCAACATCAAGAGCTCCGTCATAAAGTGCACAGAAAGAATAGATATATCTTGCACCAAAGCGCGGATTTCTTTCAAATTCTCCCTCTGTGAGATATGGACCTTTGGATTCGCTCATCCAGTCAATAAGACGGTAGAATCCGCGGAGAATACCCGCACTTGCGCCTGCAATTATTTCTATTTTATCTTTGCCGATTATAATTTTGTGATATTCTTCTTTCTTGTTTTCTGTAAATGACAGAACAATCTTTTTATCGGCTCCGGCAAGTGAAAGTCCCCAGGATTTTTTCACTTTATCGGCAAATCTGCCTGCCATACGGGAAACCACTTCATCCCCGGTTTTATTTTCAATTCCCCAGGTATCATCAAGTACAACCTGACCTGATGTCGGCTGTCCCATATCAATTTTTTCTTCTGTTTCACTCCAGAAATCAAACGGTTCTTTTGCACCCTCGGGAACTTTAAGATCCTGTACGGATTTTTTAACAAGTTCTGTTTTTTCAATTTCTTCCGCTGTCAGCTCAACATAAACAACCTTTTCACATTCGGGTTTGAATTCGCCAAGTTTTATATCAAGAAAATCTTCTTCTTTGAGAATGTGAGCAAGTTTTTCATCTGTCCATCCAAGAAGTGCAAGAAGCTGGTCATAAGGAATCAAATGCCAGTTTGCACGGATTATGGTGATATAGCCTTTTTCCATCCATACATCTGTGTTTCCCTGCTCGCCAAGTCCCATGCGAGCCGCTTCTTTTACTACATTTTCCACCGTTGTTTCAAGAACTTCGGCAATTTTTTCTTTGCTGACCATTTCCCAGTTACGGAAAATGAAAGATTGCATAACTGTCGGAAAATATTCAGGAATAATCGTTGCTTTTCCAATGTTTGGTAAATTACTCTGCATAAACATTTCTGCCTTTCTATCAGTCAAAGGCATAACACTTGCGCATTATGCCTTCATAATTACTGTTGAAAACAATCAAGGTTCCGGGGCCCTGTCCGCAATCTGCGATTGCGTTGACGGGTCGGGTTCTTATAATTTAATATGAATACCTTTTTCCTGGCTTTCGTAAACCGCTTCAACAATTTTCTGATTGAAAATTGCCTCATCAGCAGTAACGGCAACCTCTCCGCCATTTAAGATAACATCCGAGAAAGCCTCGGTTTCTTTGGTGTACATATTTCCGCTGACATATTCAACTTCTTTGTAGCCCTTGTCCGCTTCATCAATATGAATGTGACGAACTGTGCCCACTTCAAGCTGACCTATTGTGCCTTCGGAAATAATGCTTCCCTCTGTACCGTAGATTTCAAACTTACAACCACCAACGCTATCGGGAATGTTGAAGTTTGCTTCAATATTGAACATAGCTCCGTTGTTCATTTTCATTGCCAGAGTTCCCGCATCTTCAGTATCGGGATACTGGAATATCTGATTACCGCAGAATCCACTTGCTGCCTCTGCTTTAAGCCCTGTGATATACTGAAGAAGGTCAATACAGTGTATGCCCATATCCATCATAGCCGCGCCGCCGCTGAACGCTTTGGTCTGACGCCATTTAACAGGGCTGACAGGTGACAGGCAATTGAATTTCGCATAAGCGGAAACAACTTCACCAATACCGCCATTTTCAATAATCTTTTTGATTTCCTGATGCGCACCGTGGAATCTCATCATAAAACCAACACAGAGTTTAACTCCGCATTCTTCACAGAAAGCTTTGATTTCCTCGCCCTCTGCAGTTGTAAGTCCCATCGGTTTCTCAAGCAGAATATGTTTACCTGCTTTTGCCGCCATCATAACCTGTTCTTTGTGACAGAAAACAGGTGTAGCAATATAAACCACATCAATATCGTCCTGTGCAAGAATTTCTTCCACAGTGTTATATCTTCTTGCGATACCGAATTTTTCGCCAACTCTTTCAAGAGCTTCTTCGCTCAAGTCCATTATAGCAACGCACTCGGCATTTTCTGCCATCATAAGACCGCCAATGGTCCTTTTTTCGGCAATACCGCCGCTGCCAATAATTCCCCAACGTACTTTTTTCATATTTTTCTCCTTATTTGTAAAGCTCCGCACCATTGCTGTAGCATATTTTTTCCATATCTTTATCAGAAAGACCCAGAATTTCTGCCGCCTGCAAGAGTGCTATCAGACATTCCTGTGTGTTGTTAAGCGGCTGATATCTGTAATCGGGCGGAACAACATCTTCGTTCACATAACCGTCATGGAACCCGATAAAGCTGCTGCCGAAAGAGCAGATTCTTCCAACATTTGCACCGTGGTCAAAGTCGCCACCGTTCATCATTTTTTCTACGCCGAAGTTTTTGATACAGTGGTAAATTGTTACCGCTTCAGTAGAACCGGAACAGTCAAACCAGATATTGTCAAGACCTTTTATACCTTCAAGACCCCAGATAAGTTTCTGGATATGATGTCCCATCGCACAGTGAGCGAGAACCAGTTTTGCTCTTGGGTATTTTTTGCAGAGATACTGAATCTGCTCAATATTTTTCGGGTGACTTAAACCGTCCTGATAATGCGAAAGGTGAATGAGGATAGGCATTTCTCTGTCATGAGCAAGTTGCCACATCCATTCGGGCGCAAAATCAAGAATATCAGATTCATACATATTGGGTGCCTGAGAATATGTAAGATAAGGTTTTAAAACCTTGATTACCGAATGTTCATCAAGCATTTTTTCTGCCTTTTCACGGCCGTCCTGCGGTCTTATGATAAGGCCTGCCGCAAGACCCTGCTCTTTTGCAAGAGCGAGGTTGTAAGCATTTTCATCGTCAAGCTCTTCTGTTGTGTGTTTGCTTGACGGCTGAGGCATAACCATACCGCCTGATACGGGTCTGCATGTGTATTTTTCAGAAAATTCCACAAACTGCTGATAGGGTGTGCCGTTATAACCTGTTCTTTCACAGTATTTGCGGCTGATGTGAAAATGTGCATCATACATTTTATCAGGCAGTCTGGAATCAAAATATTTCATTAATTTTTCTTCGTATGCTGCGTCATATACTTTCTGACTCATATTTTATCTACCTCCTCAAGCCAATCAATTGTATCCTGAACCTTCCACCAGTCACCTTCTTGGTAGAATACCTTGCGGTCGCGTTTTTCAAGAAGGTCAAGTGAACAGTCAACAAAATCTTTGGAAGAAACCATCATGAAATGTGATTCTCCGCAATCCGCTTCTTTAACTTTGCCCTGTTTTGTAAGAACTTCCAAAACATATTCAGAATTAATGTGCGGCCAAACGCCAACTTCATCTCTCAGCCATGTTTCGTATGTCCATACACGGTTTTTGAGTTCTTCGTATTTAGGGCTCTTCTTTGCTTTTTCAAGCATTTTTTCCATGTATACATACTCTGCATAGTGACGGAAAGTACATTTTCTGATACCTACTCCCATGAAAATAACCTTGGTATCCATATTATACATTTTTTCCCACGGAGAATCTGCCGCAAAGGGTGTTTCGCCAAATATACCACATCTGAGGCCTGATTTGCCGTGAGTTTCTGTGATATAGTCCGCATCTTTACCGATAGCTGCAACAGAGTGTGTTGCCTGGTTGCTTCTTTTTGCTTCGGGAAGCAGACGGAAGTAGTTTGTAAGATAACCAACGTCCGATTTTGCACCAATGTGCCAGTTTTCATAAACTCTCTTCCAGTCAACACTGCAAAGAGTCGGCATAATAACTGTGCCGTTTGCACCAACTGTTTCTCTCATACCGCGTTCAATTGTCTGTGCGCCGTTTTCTGTTATACCAAAGCTTTTGAAAGAAGAATGCGCGATGATGGAATCGCCTTCTTTGATTCCAAGGTCAGCAAGTGCATTTTTCACTGTCTGGAATGTGCAGAAAGGACGGATTACATGTTTTTCGCAGGGACCGTTAAGGCTTGTCTTGATGTCATAAAGCTGAACAGCAAGTGCAAGCATATAGTAATAGTCCCCGAAAATTGTATACTGGTCTGCACCGTTCTGACGCGGAAGCATACCTGTGATTTCCATGTTATCGTCAAGATATTCGTTGCCCAGAACATCAAGAGCATCAACAACATATTTTTTGAATCTTTCGTTTCCGTTGTGCTTTGCAAGAATCTGGAATCCGCAGGCAATAATTGCAGCTGCAGATGTATCTACATTGTAAATTTTGTTTTCTTCTTTTGTTTCGTCCCAGTGAGCATTATTTCCGCAAGCCTGAGCCGGTCTGTCTTTGGGAAGTCTGAAGTCCCATACCGGAACGGGGCTGTCTTCAAGGCTGTCAAGATATTTTTCACCGATTTTTGTAGCAACTTCGAGATATTTCTCGTTCATTGTATATTCATAAGCCTGAGCAAGACCGCAAACAATCCATGCTGTACCTCTTGCCCAGTGTGTGCCGTTGGCATAACCACAGGTGTTTGCTTCTTCCTTGGGAAGACCTGTTTCAGGGTCAAATAACCACGCGTGAGCAACAGACCAGTCATCACGAACAAGCACTTTGATAATTGTTTCAAGATGAGTTGTTGCTATATCATAAAAGAAGCTGTGATTTGTTTCTTTCCATGCCCAAAGAAGCAGAGGTGCATTCATACAGGAGTCGATAATCATACGACATTCTTTGCCCACGTCTGCACGCATTTCAGACCAGGCATCAATATATCCGCCTTTTAACTGGAAACGTTTTGCAAGTTCCATAGCAGCCTGAAGTGCTGTTTCTCTGTGAGCTTTGTTTCCTGTGAGCTGATAGAGATATACACTGTAAGGTATGTATAAGAAACCTATATCGTGCATTGT
>JAZOQS010000100.1:0-5295 GCA_045656205.1 Clostridia bacterium
CTTAAGTCTATGGGCTATGCCGGCGGAAAGGTTCGCATATCACACTGTCACAACCCGGCTTGTGCCGAGGAACTTAAGTCTGCCATTTCAATCATGTCACCGGGAGCTGATATAAAAATTCAATCCACCCGCGGACTGTGCAGTTTTTATGCCGAAGAGGGCGGATTGCTTGTAGGGTTTGAGATGGAATAGTCTATCGTGAGGTTATAAAAATGAATGTACTTAAAAAAATATATTGCCGTATTTACCAGTTTGCTTTTCATGCGGCTCTCCCCTTTCTGCCTTACAGAGAACCTGAAATACTAAACAGTACAGACGAGATTGCCCGGGAAATAAAAAAACTCGGTCTTAGCGCAGCTCTTATAGTTACAGATAAGTTTTTCAAAAAAAGCGGCGCAACAGATAAGATTGAAAGCTCTCTTGCTGCCAATGGCATCAAATGCGCGGTTTACGCCGGAACAAGACCCAATCCGACTGTCGATAACGTAGAAGACGCGCTTAAACTTTACCGCTTAGAGGGTTGTGAGTGCCTGATTGCCTACGGTGGCGGCTCTGCGATTGACTGCACAAAGGCCCTTGGTGCACGAATTGTTTATCCTCGCAAATCTCTTGACAAGCTAAAGGGAAATTTAAGAATTTTCAGAAAACTCCCCCCTCTGTTTGCCTGTCCCACCACAGCCGGAACGGGCAGTGAGGTTACGGTTACTGCAGTTATAACAGACCCGGTTAAAAAACATAAATACACAATGAACTCATTCCCGCTCATACCGCATTTTGCTGTTCTGGATGCAAAAAATACATATACACTTCCCAAACATCTTACCGCCACAACCGGAATGGATGCTTTAACCCACGCCGTCGAGGCATACATAGGCCGTTCAACCAGCAGAGAAACAAGGCGTCTTTGCAAGGAATCGGTAAAGCTTATTTTTGAAAATATCGAAACTGCATATAATCGGCCGGAAAATCATATCGCAAGAGAAAATATGCTGAAAGCTGCATACAAGGCAGGTATTGCTTTTTCAAAGTCTTATGTGGGCTATATTCACGCAGTTGCACACTCTCTCGGCGGGCAATATAATGTTCCGCACGGACTTGCCAATTCTGTGCTTTTACCGGTCGCTTTGACTGAGTATGGTGAAAAGATTTATAAAAAGTTATTTCAGCTTGCCTTATATGCCGGCATCGCAGACGAGAATGACTCTGCAAAATCAGGTGCGGAAAAATTCATAGCAAAAATCAAAACGCTTAACAACTCCATGAATATCCCCGAAACTATTGAGGGTATAAAGGAGAAGGACATTCCGGTTATGGCAAAACACGCCGACAAGGAAGGAAATCCTCTCTATCCCGTGCCGGTTATGATGAATGCCGCTATGCTTGAAAAATTTTATTATATGATTGCTGATTGGAGTAAAAAATGAATATAGACGAAATTCTTGCAAAACAAAAAAGTTTTTTCAATTCCGGAGCAACGCTCGACATCAGATTCCGCAGGGAAATGTTGAAAAAACTTTATCGCACCATTAAAAAATATGAAAATGAAATCAACGCCGCATTAAAAGCCGACCTTGGAAAAAGTGATTTTGAAGGTTTTATGTGTGAGGTTGGTTTATCGCTGACGGAAATAAGTTATATGTTTCGTCACGTAAAGAGATTTGCAGCAAGAAAAACTGTGTACACTCCCATTCCACAGTTTGCTTCGGTCAGTTTCAAACAGCCTTCACCATACGGAAATGTTCTTATAATGAGCCCGTGGAATTATCCGTTTCTGCTCACCATGGAGCCTATTGCCGACGCGATTGCCGCAGGTAATACAATGATTGTCAAACCCAGCGCTTACTCGCCCAAAACAAGCAAAATGATTAAAAGCATCATTGAGGAATGTTTCCCAGAGGAATATGTTGCCGTTGTGACTGGTGGCAGAAAAGAAAATGCCGAGCTGCTGGATAAGAAGTTTGATATGGTATTTTTCACCGGAAGTCAAGGTGTCGGAAAAGAAGTGCTCCGTCATTGTGCAGAGCACCTGACCCCCGCTGTGCTTGAACTGGGCGGCAAAAGTCCTTGCATTATTGACTCGTCCGCAAAAATCAAACTTGCTGCAAAAAGAATTGTTTTCGGCAAATATCTCAACTGCGGACAAACCTGTGTTGCCCCTGACTATATTCTTTGTGAAAAATCTGTCAAGGATGAGTTTTTAAAAGAGGTCACTTGCCAGATTAAAAAACAATATGGCGAAAATCCGCTTGATAACAAGGATTACGGAAGAATTGTAAATGAAAAACATTTTGAGCGCATTATTTCGCTGATTGACCCCGCAAAAACAGTAGTGGGCGGTGGGTACAACCGCGATACTCTGCAGATAGAGCCAACCGTTATGGATAATGTTACTTTTGATGATGCAGTAATGTCAGAAGAAATCTTCGGGCCGGTTATGCCGATTATTACATACGAAAATTTCGATGAGCTGCGCAGCCTCATAAACAAAGGCCAAAAGCCTCTTGCTCTATACATTTTTTCACAAAGCAAAAAGAATATCGATACCATTTTAAGCCATACCTCTTTCGGAGGAGGCTGTGTAAATGATGTTGTTATCCACCTTGCCACAAGCGAAATGGGATTTGGCGGCGTAGGCGAAAGCGGAATGGGCTCATACCATGGCAAAGCCGGTTTTGACGCCTTTTCACATACCAAAAGCATAGTGGATAAAAAAACCTTTATGGATTTACCAATGCGTTATCAGCCATATAACAGAACTGTTTACGGCAAACTTTTAAAAATGTTCTTAAGGTAGTACCATTTCACATTAACACAAATATACTGATACCGGAGAGATTTTTTCTCTCCGGTATTCTTTTATGCAGAAAGGTCGGTTTTATGTACAGTTCATATTATGCAGTTATTTTCGCAGGGATAAATACCAACCGCGGCACCTTTGAACACCTCGGGAAAGAAATATCCCTCCGTCTTAAAGCTTCCGTTCCCGGTTGCCGGGTTAACACACTTACAATTTATCCCTATGACGATAATATTTCGGGCGATACCTTCTCCGATACTTTTCAGGTAGTTAAAAATGCCTACGACCTTTGCGGAAGTACCGTGAACTGTATGGCAAAGGATATTATAAAAAAATATTCCGGGGAAGAATGCGTCTTCTTCACCGGATACAGCGGGGGCGGGGTTGCCGCCACAAAAGTGGCTGAAAAGCTGCTGAGGGAGGATGATTTTCATATTTCAAGGATTATCCGCGTAGGCTCTCCCGTTTTAACCGTTGGCAAACCCATTTTCGGAAGAACGGTGGATCTGATTTTGCCCGGCGACCCTGTAACTCAGCTTGAAATTCCGCGTTTTTTCAAAAATTTAAGACCCTATCAGTGTTTCGTGAAGGGTCTTGAAGTAAATAAATATGTTCATTCGTGTTATTTTAAAGAGGAATTAAAAGATTCCTCAGGCATAAGTAATCTTACCAAAACAACAGATAAAATTCTGTCTTTTGTTAAAAACTGATTAATCCCAGATGTTCAAACAGAATTTTAAATCCTATCAGCACCAGAATTATGCCGCCCGCAAGCTCAGCCTTACTTTTATATTTTGCACCGAACTTGTTTCCAACAATAACACCGATTGCCGAAAGCACAAAGGTAGTAAGTCCGATAAGGGTAATCGCGCCCCAGATATTAACTGAAACAAGGGCAAATGTTATCCCTACTGCAAGTGCGTCAATGCTTGTTGCAACAGCCATTATAAACAGCTCTTTTATGTCCAGCCTGTCGCATCCGCAACACTCTTCCTCTTCTCCTTTTAAGGCTTCAAAAATCATTTTTCCGCCTATAAAGCCCAGAAGCACTAATGCAATCCAGTGGTCAAAACTTTCAATATACACCCTGAAACTGCTTCCGAGCACCCAGCCGATAAGCGGCATCAGTGCCTGAAATCCACCAAAGAAAAGTGCAATAATCAGCGCGTGATTATAATTAATTTTGCGCATATTAAGCCCTTTACATATAGCTACTGCAAAAGCGTCGGCAGAAAGGCCTATCCCTATAAGAAATATTTCAACAAAACTCATTTTTCGTCCCCTTTTCCTATTCTGATATTAGTCATTATACCATATACCAATATATAAAACAAGAAAAATTTTCTTTTTTGTGCGACAAATATTTTAAAAAGCAAGCCGCCCGCAAACTACTAACAATTTGCGGACGGCTTGCTTTAATGTTCAAGGAGACTATGAAAATTCTCTTAATTGTTCTCGCTCATTACTTTCTGCACTACCTGGGGAGGTGCCTGCTCATATCTTTCAAAATCGAGAGAATATTCGCCTCTGCCCTGTGTGATGGAGCGCAGTTCGATAGCATATTTGTTCATTTCGCTCATGGGAACTTCAGCGATAATCTTGCCCGGCTCAATGCCTAAAACTCTGCCGCGGCGTTTGTTGATGTCGCCCATGATATCGCCTGTGTATTCATCAGGAATCAAAACTTCAAGATGACCGATAGGTTCAAGCAAGATAGGGCCTGCGTTTACAAGTTCTTTGAATGCAAGGTGTGCCGCCATCTTAAATGCCATTTCAGACGAGTCAACATCGTGATATGAACCATCATAAAGAGTAGCTTTCACGCCAACAACCCTGTAACCTGCCTGGATACCAACCGGCATCATTTCAAGCAGACCTTTTTCAACTGCAGGATGATAGTTTTTAGGTACACTGCCGCCAAAGATTTTTTCTTCAAACACGAGAGTTTCGCTGTCGCACGGTTCAAATTCCATTTTAACGTGACCGTACTGACCGTGACCGCCCGACTGTTTTTTATGTTTACCTTCAGCCTGGATTTTCTTTGTAATTGTTTCTCTGTATGTAACCTTGGGCTGAACAACATCAACCTCTGTTCCGAGAGTTTTAAGTCTTGATACAACTACATCAAGATGCTGGTCGCCAAGACCGGAAACCAGAAGCTGACGGATTTCGCTGTTGCTTTCATATTTTAAGGTTGTATCTTCTTCAATAAGCTTTGCAAGACCTGCCGCAATCTTATCTTCGTCGCCCTTTGCTTTAGGCTCGAATGCCATTGTATAAAGAGGTGCCGGGAATGCTATGGGGTCAAGAGTATATGCTTTGCCCTGTGCCGCAAATGTATCCCCTGTTTTGGTAACACCAAGTTTTGCAACTGCAAATATATCACCTGCATGAACTTTATCTATTTCAACTTTTTCTTTACCGCGCATTGTCATAAGGCTGCCGAGTTTTTCAGCTGCGCCTTTACTTGAGTTGTTAACAGTTGCATTTTTGGAGAG
>JAZOQS010000101.1:0-2518 GCA_045656205.1 Clostridia bacterium
TGACCATTTTGAGCTTGTTTACGTTAAGCGGGGAAATGCAGATTTTGAAACTTCCGAGGAAACAGTTTCGCTGTCTTCCCATTCGATAGTTATTATTAAGCCTCATCAGATTCATAAATTCACCGTGACATCGCACACCTGTGAGTTTATGGTGCTTGAGTTTACGATTGATATCAGCGATAATCTGCCCTCAAACATAGCAGAAATCACAGATATCATAAACGAGCTTCAGCAAAGACCTCATATGGTTCTCACTCCAGGACCGAAAAATGCGGCTTTAAATGCATTAAAGCGCATCATCTGGGCTCGGCAGAACCGTGAAAAATGGGATGATTTTCTGATGTATCTTTTGCTGATGGAACTGCTTGTGTATTTGTCCAGGGAAATACTGTCTTCATCCGGATTTTCGGGTGAAAAAGGCATAAATGACGCAATGATGCGCGCAAGGGACTATATTCTTGAAAACTTTGACAGTCACATAAGTCTAAACGAACTCGCAAACCACGTTTTCTTAAGTGAAAGCTATTTGTCCCATTGTTTTAAAGCAAGGTTTGGCATAAGCCCCAAAAACTTTATTCTGCAGGTGCGGATTAATCGCGCAAAAGAACTTTTATCCACCACCGATATGAAAATCAACGACATAGCACTCAAAGTGGGGTTTTTAAGTCAGCAGCGATTTAACGATGCATTTAAAAGGCTTGAAAATTTAACCCCTTTAAATTATAGAAAAAACTCGAAAACACTTGCGGCAGAACAGTCTGCTGAAACATTATCCTGAAAGGTAGTTTAGTTATGAAAAAAGAAAAAACTTTCAAAACAAGCATAGGCGGACAGGCCGTGCTTGAAGGAGTTATGATGAAAGGCCCTGAGGATATGGCTGTTGCAGTCAGAAAATCCGACGGGGAAATTATTATTGACAAAAAGAAGGTTGCATCAGCAACAAAAAAATGCAAAATATTAAAACTCCCAATTATCCGCGGGGTTGTAAACTTTGTTGAATCTATGGTTCTCGGAATAAAAACCCTTATGTATTCTGCAGACCTTTATGATATGGGAGAGGACGACCCGACATACAAGCCGTCAAAGTTTGATATGTGGCTTGAAAAACATTTAAGCAAAGATGCCGTTGTGTATGTTTCGCTTGTGCTGGCACTTGGTCTGTCGGTTCTTCTGTTTATTCTTCTTCCTGCGCTTATAACAAAATACGCCACATTTTTTATACAGAACCACATAATAAAGAGCCTTATCGAAGGCGTAATCAGAATGCTCATATTTGTTCTTTATATTTTCCTTGCGTCTCTCGCAAAAGACATCCGCAGAGTGTTTGAATATCACGGCGCGGAACACAAGACCATTTTCTGCTACGAAAAAGGCGAAGAGCTCACAGTTGAAAATGTAAGAAAACAACCAAGACTTCATCCCAGATGTGGCACAGCTTTCCTTATAGAAGTTATGATTATAAGTATTGTTGCCTTTTCAGTTATATCCTGGGACAATCTTTTTATAAGAATTTGCCTCAAGCTCTTGCTGATGCCCGTTATCGCAGGTGTTGCATATGAATTTTTGAAATTTTCCGGCAGATCCAACAGTAAATGTGTTGCCATTTTGACAAAACCGGGACTTTGGCTGCAGAAAATCACCACCCGCGAACCGGACGATGAGCAGATTGAGGTGGCTATTGCTTCAATGAAAGAAGTTATCCCCGAAAACAAAGAGGATGCCCAATGGTAAGTATAGGTGACCTTGTTTCAACCGGTGCAGAAAAACTTGAAAATGTAGCAGACAATCCGCGGGCAGAAGCCAGAATTCTTCTCTCCCACGCTACATCTATGAGTATTTCGGACATTCTTATTTATCCGGAAAAAGTTGTAAGCGAAGGGGAAAAAAATCTGTTCTTAAGTTTTATTGATATGCGCACGAGGCACAAACCCATTGCATATATAACGGGCGAAAAAGATTTTTTCGGTCTGACATTTAAAGTAAACGAGCACACTCTTATCCCCCGCCCTGAAACAGAAATGATTGTGGAAGAAATTATTTCCTCAGGCAAGAAAAAACTGCTTGATTTATGTACCGGCAGCGGTTGTATACCAATTGCCGCCGCATCGGGCTGCGACATTTCAGCGTTGGGCGTTGACATTTCAGACGGTGCTGTGAAAATTGCGAAAATCAATGCAGAAAACCACAATTTCGGGGACAAAGTTGTTTTCGAAGTGTGTGATATTTTTGAAAAGGACTATTTCGGAAACTTTGATATTATATCCTCAAATCCGCCATATATAACAAACGCTGATATGCTCACTCTTCCACCTGACGTTTCGGATTTTGAGCCACACACAGCCCTTGCAGGCGGCGAGGACGGACTTAAGTTTTACCGAAGAATAGTTGAAATTGCGCCCAAAAATCTCTTACCCGGTGGAATGCTCATCTTTGAAATCGGCTATGATGAGGGCGAAGCCGTTGCATCTCTTATGGAAAGAGATTTTACTGACATTAAAATAAAAAAAGACCTTGCCGG
>JAZOQS010000102.1:0-2377 GCA_045656205.1 Clostridia bacterium
TTTTTGAGGGATGGCATCGATACTACCAATGCCAGAGATATGACATTTCGTTATGCTTCTGTAGCTGGTATGGCACAGGAAGAAAGCCGCAAGGTCTCTGACCGCGCCAAGGATGGTCAAAAAATCAGCATGGAAAACGGCGTATACTACGGCAACGGGAATATCCTTGGATACGACCGCTACGAGAGCAAGGCTCCCGGCGAACGCCGTAAAACGGTTTGCTATGAAATCAACAAAGAGCAGGCTGATACCGTCCGTATGATTTATGATATGTATTTGTCCGGAATGGGGCTTTCCCTCATCAAGGATGAACTGGAGCGGAGGGGACGCCGGACAGCACAGGGTAAAACGCGCTGGCACGAGAGTAACATTTCAAAGATACTTAAGAACACATTTTACTATGGTACGCTTACTTATCACAAAGAGTATGTGAAAGATTATCTTGAACAGAAGCGCTATAAAAACCATGGTGAAATTGAATTTCAATACGCGGACGGACGGCACACCCCAATTGTCACCAAGGAAGAGTTTGACCGGGTTCAAAGCATCATGGCTGCCCGGAGCGTTCCGTTCCAACAGACTCGCAAAGGCAAAAAACCAGCTATTGATGAATGGGCAAAACTGCTCAAGTGTTCCTGTGGTTGCAATGTGACCCGCGCTCACTATTCAGGTTCTGGCGATAGCAAGAAGGTTGCTTATCAGTGCTACGATGTAGCGAGGAACGGCACACCGGAAAACCGCAAGAAAAAGGGATTGCCTCATGAGGGGTATTGCAATTCACAGTTTGTTCAGCGGTGGAAGCTGGAATTCATGGCAAATCAACTGTTCAAGGACTTTTTGCCTGAAAAGGATGCCGTTGTCGACTTGGCGGGACAGATGCTTGCAAATTATCTTGAAAGCGCCGGGGAGGATGCCGATGCAAAGGCGGCTCTTGCAAAAAAAGAGGCTGAACTGGACATGTTAGTGCAGCAGAAGCAGCGCAATATGGACTACCTGTTGAATGGAACACTGGATGCTCTTCAATTCAAACAGAATGAGTCGAGAATCAACACAAACATGGCTGCTATTCAAGAAGAAACTGCAGCACTCCGCAAAGAACTGACCGAGAACAACATGCGGGAGGTTCTTGCGGAACGCTTACAGCGATTGAAAGTGTTGCTTGCGGATTATGTGTCCGTGGACAGTGATGACAATATAATCCCCGAACTGGTAGTCACGGCGTTTGTGAAGCAGATTATCGTCTTTGATGACCACTTTGAATGGTATCTCCGGACGGATGCTTCCAATGAGCCGATTGCCTGCAAAGTTAAGGGCAGAGTGAACACGGACAAGGTTTTTGCCTTGTCCGATTCCATTTACCCATCTTGTTTTCCGCAGCACAGGCTGCTATTAAGTCTAAGTAATTAGGTTTATAAAACGAAATTATTCCCTCGGAGCAATCCGAGGGAATTTTTCTTTGCAAAGCACTTTTAATTATACGAATAATATGATATAATGCAGTCAAGAGGTGGGAAAATGTATACATATAAGATTACTTATGTTTCCAAAACAGACAAATGGATATTCATAAACTGCAAGGAAGAAGACAGTATGCTTGAAAGTGAACCGTTTGTTGAGTTGGTAAAATCAATTGCGAAAAAGTGGAACGATAACGAATGGCAAGGCAATATATCTTCTGTTGGAGATGTGCGTTATATGGTCAGGAATGACCCTATTGATTTAATTTATCAGTGGGACGATTTATTTGGCATTGTTTTTGAGTACAAAAACAGAACAAGCCTTGATGATGTAAAATCTTTTCTCGCAGAAAACTATGATATATCTTAAATCCTTCTGCCGAGTAATCGGCAGGGCAATTTTTTGTTCCTATTGTAAAATTTATAAAGTCGTTGTATAATAAAGAAAAGGAGTTGAGATGGTATGTGGGATAAGTTAAGTTTTATTGATGGTGAAAAGGGTTCTGAAAACGGATTGATTATTTGTGATGAAGAATATAAAGGTGCTTGTCGTATCACTCTTGAAAAATGTCCAAAGTACTATGCAATCACTTGTGGCGTTTATGGCGCTATGGTTCATACCGCTTTTTGCAGTGAAGAAGAGAGCACTATGAAATATGAAGCAATGAAAAAGGAACTTGCTGATTTTATTGATAGGGAAACAACCGAAGACGAGGAATATGCTTTTTATGAGGAGTTTACATTTAAATACTAATTTCCCTCTTTTGCCGATAGCAGCACAGGCTGCTATTAAGTCTAAGTAATTAGGTTTATAGAGAAAAATTATCCCTCTGCTGAGCAATAATGTGCCCCCTGTCAAGTAGACAGACTAAAAAACAAAAGAATTTACAAATTGAATAAGATTCTTTCATCTCCCCCTG
>JAZOQS010000103.1:0-6436 GCA_045656205.1 Clostridia bacterium
TATCCCTGCTCATCTTATAGATACACCAATCGACTATGATTCACTTATTCAGATTGGTTCAATGATGGGTTCCGGTGGTCTTATCGTTATGGACGAAGACTACTGTATGGTTGACATTGCGAAATTCTTCCTTGAATTCACAGTTGACGAATCCTGCGGTAAATGTTCACCCTGCCGTATCGGTACAAAACGTCTTTACGAACTTCTTGAAAAAATTACTAACGGTAAAGGAACTCTTGAAGATATTGACAACCTCGAAGAACTTTGCGTTTCTATTAAAGAATCTGCTCTTTGCGGTCTTGGTCAGACAGCTCCTAACCCTGTCCTGAGTACACTTAAATACTTCAGAGATGAATATGTAGCACACGTTGTGGACAAGAAATGTCCTGCAGGCGTATGTAAAGCTCTCCTTGCTTACAGCATCGTTGCTGACAAATGTAAAGGCTGCTCAGCATGTGCAAGAAAATGTCCTGTTGGTGCTATTACCGGCGAAATCAAAAAACCGTTTGTTATAGACCAGGCAAAATGTATCAAGTGCGGCGCTTGTGTGGAAACATGTAAGTTTGACGCGATTGTAGTAGGTTAAGGAAGGGGGAAAAGCAAATGGTAAACTTAAAAATTGACGGCGTAAGTGTAAGTGTACCCGAAGGTTCTACCGTTCTTGAAGCGGCAAGAATTGCAGGTATTGAAATTCCTACACTTTGCTATTTAAAAGATATTAACGAGATCGGTGCATGCCGTGTCTGCGTTGTTGAAATCAAAGGCGCAAGAGCTCTTCAGGCTGCCTGCGTATACCCGGTAGCTGAAGGACTTGAAGTTCTTACAAACTCTCCCAGAGTTATGAAAGCAAGAAAATCCACAGTTGAACTTATTCTTTCCAATCATGACAGAAGCTGTCTCACATGTGTAAGAAACCGCAACTGTGAACTTCAGACTCTTGCTGAACAGCTCGGTATCACAAATATCCGTTACGACGGTGAAAACATTAAACACGAAATTGACAGAGTTTCTCCTTCAATCGTTCGTGATAACAACAAATGTGTGCTTTGCCGCAGATGTGTATCTGTTTGTAAAGATGTTCAGACAGTTTCTGTTATTGACGCTGCATACAGAGGTATCAACACAAGAATCGGTGCAGCTTTCGACGAAAGCCTCCACAATGTACCTTGCGTAAACTGTGGTCAGTGTATCAACGTTTGTCCTGTTGGCGCGCTTTATGAAAATTCTGAAATCGACAAAGTTTGGGCAGCTCTTGCTGATGAGTCCAAACACGTTCTTGTTCAGACAGCTCCCGCTGTTCGTGCAGGTCTCGGTGAAGAATTCGGCATGGCTATGGGCACACCGGTTACAGGTAAAATGGTAGCTTCCTTAAGAAGACTTGGTTTTGACAAAGTTTTCGATACAGACACAGCTGCTGACCTTACAATTATGGAAGAAGGCACAGAACTTCTTGACAGAATTTCTAACGGCGGAACACTTCCGATGATTACATCATGTTCTCCCGGATGGATTAAATTCTGCGAACACTATTATCCTGAATTTATTCCTAACCTTTCCAGCTGTAAGTCACCTCACCAGATGTTTGGTGCTATCCTTAAATCTTACTATGCTGAAAAGAATAACATTGATCCTAAAGATATCTATGTTGTATCTGTAATGCCATGTTCATCCAAAAAATTCGAATCTCAGAGAGAAGAAATGAACGTAAACGGCAATGCTGACGTAGATGCAGTTATCACAACAAGAGAACTTGCAGTTATGATCAAACAGGCAGGCATTAACTTCACAGCTATCGCTGATGAACAGTTTGACGATCCGTTTGGTATCGGTTCCGGTGCCGGCGTAATCTTCGGTGCAACAGGCGGCGTTATGGAAGCAGCTCTCAGAACCGTTAAAGAAATCGTTGACGGTAAAGAACTCGCTAACATTGAATTTGACGCAGTTCGTGGTCTTGAAGGTATCAAAGAAGCAACTGTTAAAGTTGGCGACACAGATGTTAACGTTGCAGTTGTTCACGGTCTTGGTAACGCAAGAAAAGTTCTTGACAGCATTAAAGCAGGTGAAAAAACTTATCACTTCATCGAAGTTATGGCTTGCCCCGGCGGTTGTGTAACAGGTGGCGGTCAGCCTATCGTTGACGCTAAAACAAGAATGGATATTGACGTAAGAGCTGAAAGAGCAAAAGCTCTCTACACAGAAGACAGAAGTCTTGCAATTCGTCAGTCTCACAAAAACCCTGCTATCACAAAACTTTATGATGAGTATCTTGAAAAACCGGGCAGCCACAAAGCTCACGGTCTGCTCCATACTCACTACACAGCTAAAAGCAAATTTTAATTAAACTTATTTCAGCGGCAGAAAACTGCCGCTGAAATAACTATAAGCCTATGGGCTTCGACTCCCATCGGCTTAAAGAAGAGTAGAAACCATTTCGTCAAGTGTCTGCCAGGACGGGGAGTTGCCGGTGGAACGAAAAGGAATTATCCTTGCGGTTTTGGTTTCGCATCCCGCTTCCATACGGTGAAATGTATCCTCCTTTTACCGCATAAGCGGTCAAAGGAGGATTATTTTATGCAAAATAGAAAAATTACTACAAAAGACATTTGCATCATTGCGATGCTCATTGCAATTACTGCTGTTCTCGGATTTATTTCGGGCAAACTCAGAATAGGAACTTTTTCAAAATTTTCGTTCAACTTTATTTCTGTATACATAACCGCAATTATGTTCGGACCTATTGTTGCGGGGCTTGTGGGAGTTGTTGGAGATTTTATCTCAGCCATTGGCACAGGACCATATATCTGGATTATAGGATTTATCGAGTTTGTTTACGGTTTTGTTTTCGGAATGTTGTTTTATAAAAAACAGTCGGAACCGGAAAAACACAGTATGTTTATTATAAAATCTCTTGCTGCAACTCTCATCATTGCAGGGGTAGATATCTTTATGAAAAGCTATGTACTGATGAATGTCGGATTTGCCCCAAGCCCGATTGGTGCGGCGATGATGATGAGACTTCCTATGATTGCATTTATGGCGGTTATAAGATTTGTTATTCTTATTATTATGGAAAAAAGTGTACCCAGAATTGTTGCATCCATAAAGAGGTAGGAAATATTTATGAATTATAAGGAAACACTTGAATATATAAAATGTTTGCAAAACCTCGGAAGCAAACCGGGACTTTCCAGAGTCACAGAACTTGCGTGCCTTATGGGCAATCCGCAGAATAGTTTGAAAATCATTCACGTTACAGGGACAAACGGTAAAGGTTCAACCTGCGCGATGATTGAATCTGTGCTTGTGAAAGCAGGATATAAAACAGGAAAATTCTCTTCTCCATGGATAGAGAAGATTAATGAATATATTTGCATTAACGGACAACCAATATCGGATGATGAATTTGCACAAGCTGTCACCGGGGCGAAAGACTTTGCTGACAAAATGGAAGAGTGTCCGACAGAGTTTGAAGTAATTACGGTCGCGGCGTATAATTGGTTTGAAAAACAAAAATGCGATGTTGTGATTATGGAAACGGGAATGGGCGGACTTGCCGACGCCACAAATATTATTTCAAAACCGGTTTTGTCAGTTATCACAAATGTGGCAATTGACCACACCAAATTCCTCGGAAGTACTGTTGAGGAAATTGCAGAAAACAAATCGGGGATTATAAAAGAAGATTGCCCTGTTTTGTTTGGCGGCGAAGATGAGAAAGCGCTGAAAGTAATTGAAAAGATTACTAACGAGAAAAAGGTGGAACTTTTCACAACCGATAAACCGGACGTTATTTCGTCAGATGTGTCGGGAAGCCGTTTTGAATATCGCGGTCTTGAACTTGAAATTCCTCTTGCGGGCGAATACCAGCCGCATAATGCGGCAACCGCTTTTGATGCCATTGATATTCTGGCATCTCAGGGATTTGAAATTTCCGACGAGGATATTGTTTCAGGATTTGAAGATGTAAAATGGAAAGGCAGATTTGAAATTCTGCAGAAAGATCCGCTGTTTATTTTCGATGGCGGTCATAATATGCAGGGCATATTATATTCGGTGATGAGTATAAAAAAATACTTTGATAAAAAGGTGAACATTCTTACCGGCGTTCTGGCAGACAAAGAATATGAAAAAATGGCTGCTGTTTTGTCGGCGGTTGCAGAAAATGTATTTACCGTTACTCCGGACAATCCGAGGGCGCTTGATGCAGAAAAGTATACCAGTGTTTTTGCTGAGAAAGGCGTAAATGCGATTGCCTGTGGAAATATTTCAGACGGTGTGAGAAAAGCACTGGAATTTTCGAAAAAAGAAAACAGGCCACTTGTGGCAATCGGCTCATTATATATGTATAAAGATGTGAAAAAAGCAAGTAGATAACTACTTGCTTTTAATTTTTTTCATATATTCGGCAGCTGCCTGCTCAATTTTGTTTTCGCCCGGAACATAATAAATCTTGTTTTTGATTTTGTCAGGCAGATATTGCTGCTCAACATAGTGGCCCGGATAGCTGTGCGGATATTTATAGCCAATGGATTTGCCGAGTTTTTTCGCTCCGGCGTAATGCCCATCCTTGAGTGAAGCGGGGATATCGCCTGTATCGCCCGATGCAATATCCGACATTGCCGCGTCAATTGCGCAAATCGCTGAATTTGATTTTGGTGAGGTCGCCAGAAGAATTACTGCTTCGGCAAGAGGAATGCGAGCTTCGGGCAGACCGAGTTGCAGCGCGCAGTCAACACAGGATTTTACAACAGAAATGGCGGCGGGGTAGGCAAGTCCGATATCTTCGGCGGCAATAACCATAAGCCTGCGGCAAACGGAAAGAAGGTCGCCGCCTGTAAGTAGGCGAGCCAGATAATGAATAGCTGCATTTTCATCACTTCCGCGGATGGACTTCTGAAAAGCACTGAGCAGATCATAATGACTGTCGCCGTCGCGGTCATACCGTGATGCGGGAAGTGCGGAGTTTTCAAAAACTTCATCGGCTGTTACGGTTTTCTTTTTGTTCTGCAGAGCGGTTATTGTGCAAAGCTCAAGAAGATTGAGGGCTTTGCGCACATCGCCGTATGCAATCTCGGATATCGCGATAAAAGCATCCCGGTCAAATGTAATGCTTGAAGAAAAATCTTCATTTAATAATTCCAGACCTCTGGTCAGAACCTTTGAAATCTCCTCCGGCTCAACCTTGTGAAATTCAAAAACATTGCTTCGGCTTAAAATTGCATTGTAAACATAGAAAAACGGATTTTCAGTGGTAGCCGCTATAAGGGTTATAAAACCGTTTTCAATATATTCAAGTAAAGACTGCTGCTGTTTTTTGTTAAAGTTCTGGATTTCGTCCAGGTAAAGCAGAATGCCGTTGGGATTGGAAAGTGCGTTTTGTTCTTTTATGATGTTTTTAATATCGCTGACCGACCCATTTGTTGCATTGATATAATAGAGTGTTTTTCCCGAACACTCGGCAGCAATTCTTGCGATTGTTGTTTTTCCCGTTCCGGACGGACCGTAGAAAATCATATTAGGCAGTTTTCCGCTTTCAATCAGAGTGCGGAGAACTTTCCCTTTTCCTATAAGATGTGATTGACCTACAACCTGGTCAATTGCAGATGGGCGGATTCTGTCAGCCAAGGGCTGCATATTCTCACCTCCGTAGTGTAATAATATATATATTATATATGTAGAAATGCTATTTTTCAATAGATTGAAAAAAATTTTAAAAAAGAATGAAAAAAGTGTTGACAAAGTGGATAAGCTGTGATATACTAAAAGTCCACTCGCGATGAGCGGGGGCCGCAAAAATCCGGCTCAAAAAAATTTTTAAAAAAATTTAAAAAAAGTATTGACAAACGGATTTTGTTGTGGTAATATATATAAGTCGCGTGTGTGCGGCAACGGTCTTTGAAAATTAAACAGTAACACAAAAAGAAGTGTAGGTTCTTTGAAAAGAACTTTGAGAACTCTTTACAGTAAGTGAAGACGGAAGAACAAGGAAAAGCTAAGAAGCCAGATATGGCTTGAACAAGATTTGAACTGAACTATAAAAGTTCGTTTAGATACGATTTTATAGAGAGTTTGATCCTGGCTCAGGACGAACGCTGGCGGCGTGCCTAACACATGCAAGTCGAACGAGAATTCTTTATTTGATCCTTCGGGTGACGATTTAGAAGGAAAGTGGCGGACGGGTGAGTAACGCGTGAGCAACCTGCCTCTGAGAGAGGGATAGCTTAGGGAAACTTAAGGTAATACCTCATGACACATTTTAATCGCATGATTTTAATGTCAAAGATTTATCGCTCAGAGATGGGCTCGCGTCCGATTAGGTAGTTGGTGGGGTAACGGCCTACCAAGCCGACGATCGGTAGCCGGACTGAGAGGTTGAACGGCCACATTGGGACTGAGACACGGCCCAGACTCCTACGGGAGGCAGCAGTGGGGAATA
>JAZOQS010000104.1:0-4327 GCA_045656205.1 Clostridia bacterium
CGGCACAGACATATTTCTGCAAAGATGCCTCTGATCTTACGGTTGCAGAGGGTGCGGCCATTGTCGGAATAACGCAGGCTCCAAGCTATTACGACCCATTTGTGAATCCCGAGAACAACAAGGAAAAACAGGAACTTGTTCTGGGCAAAATGCTTGAACTGAACTTCATTACCCAAGAGGAATATGAAGCTGCGGTAAATGAAAAGCTTGAATTCATAAAGAATGGAAACAGACATAACGCCGAGGGCGGAATTAACTCTTATTTTGCCGAAGCACTTGTCGCAGAGCTTATTCCCGAACTGTCTGAAAAGCTTGAAATTGACGAGCAACAGGCGAAAAACCTAATTTACGAGGGCGGACTTAAAATTTACTCCACTCTTGAAGCAAAGGTTCAGAAAAATATAGACGAAATTTTTGGAAACGAGGGAGAAGATTCGCTTTTCCCGACACTTTCCGGAGATGTTCAGCCTCAGGCTGCAATGGCAGTTATTTCGGTTGAGGATGGCTCTGTTAAGGGTCTTTACGGTCAGGCAGGGAAAAAGACGGCAAATCTTGTGCTCAACCGTGCTACCGACAGTAAAAGACAGTCGGGTTCATCAATCAAACCGCTTGCTGTTTACGGGCCGGCAATTGAACTTGGTCTTGTAGAACCCGGAAGCGTTGTCCTGGATGAACCATACTCCAAAGGAAGCTGGCATCCGCAGAACTGGTATAAAGGATATAAAGGTGCGGTGACTATTCAGGAGGCGGTTGTTCAGTCCATGAATATTCCTGCAATCAAGACTCTTGAACTGGTAGGAATTGAAAATTCATTCAATTTTGTGAAAAATAAACTTGGTCTTTCAACGCTTATCGCAGAGGGACCGGAAAATGATAAAAACCTTGCATCTCTCGCTCTCGGCGGTTTGACCGAGGGGGTTACGGTGCTTGAAATGACGGCTGCATACAATGCTTTTGCGGCGGACGGCATTTACACAGAACCCTATCTTTACACAAAAGTAACTGACAGGGACGGTAAGGTATTGCTTGAAAAAGAAATTGTCTCAAGACGTGTGTGGTCCAAGAAAACCGCCAAGTATATGACGGGTATTTTAAGAGCTACCGCACAGGGATCACTGGGTATAGCGGCAGCAATTCCGAATCGCCAGTCTGCCGGAAAAACCGGGTCTACCAATGACGATAAAGACAGGTGGTATATGGGTTATACCACATATTATACCGGCGGGGTTTGGTATGGTTATGACTCGCCCAAGCTTCTGCCCTATTATGCAACCAGACAGGTTCCGCACAAGCTCTGGAAAAATGTGATGATAGAAATTCATTCCGATTTACCCGTGAAGAATTTTGAAGGTATAAATTACTCCATTGAACCTATTGAAAAATTCTTCATATGCCAGGAATCCGGAATGATTGCAACAAATGGCTGTCCGGAGAAAAAAGAGGTTCTGGAGGAAGATACAAAAGAACTCGAGGTGTGCACTCTGCATCCCGCGGTTGAAGGTGAAATTCCGCCGGAAGACGGAGAACAACAGCCGGAAGAGGAAACTCCACCGCCGGCAGTTCAGCCGGAATCAACTGCCGGAGCGGCTACATCCAGATAAAATACCGATTAAAAAATCAACCGCAGGTCTAATAGACCTGCGGTTTTTTTGCAGGATTTTAAAGCACAAATTGCAAATTGGGCATTTTAACGAAAAGAGGTTGAAAAAATGGTCGAAATTCTAAAAAAATATGAGTAAAAATGCTGGACTTTTTGATTTTGAAATGTTATAATATACAAGGTATATTGGATAAGTCTGTATACCTAATTGATACATAAGTAATTGATTTTTAAATAGGAGGAAAGAAAATGGCTACAAAAACCACAATTCCTTTCAAAGGTACAAAGGAACAGGAAGAAAAACTTTTAAAGGTAATTGAAGAGCACAAAGGCGAACAGGGTGCACTTATCCCCGTTATGCACGAAGCACAGGACATCTACGGTTATCTTCCGATAGAAGTTCAGAAAATGATTTCAGAAGGACTTGATGTTCCGCTTGCTGAAATCTACGGTGTTGCAACATTCTATGCAAGATTTACTCTTGAACCCAAAGGTGAACATCACATTGGTGTTTGTATGGGAACAGCTTGCTATGTTAAAGGCAGCGGTAAAATTCTTGAAAGAATTGAAAAGAACTTAAATCTTAAAGTTGGTGGTTGCACAGAAGATGGCAAATTCTCTCTTGAAGCAACACGTTGCATCGGTGCTTGTGGTCTTGCTCCGGTACTCACTATAGGTGAAGAAGTTTACGGCAGACTGGTTGAAGACGATATTGACGGAATCCTTGCAAAATATAAATAAACCTTAATTACAAGGGGCTGACAAGATGAAGTTATCTGAAATTAAAGAAATTCTTAGCGCTGAAATTCTGACGGCTGAAACGGAAGACCTTAACATCAACACAGCTTGCGGCTGTGACCTTATGAGTGATGTTCTGGCTTTTGTTAAAGACCAGTCACTTCTTCTTACGGGACTTATAAATCCGCAGGTTATCAGAACTGCTGAAATGATGGATATTGTTGCGGTATGTTTTGTTCGCGGGAAAAGACCTCCGGAAGATGTTATAGAGCTTGCAAAAAATAGCGGTATAGCAGTTTTGACAACTGATTATCCGCTCTATACAGCCTGCGGAAAACTTTATGAAAAAGGTTTGGGAGGTCGCGGACGTGCGTAAGTCTTATGAAATATCGGGAAGCGATTTTTCCAGGGCGGGCGAAGCGTCAAGCAATTTCAAACTGATTTTAAAACAGCTAGGACTTCCGGCAGACATTGTCCGGAAAGTTGCCATTTCAATGTATGAGGCAGAAATAAACACTGTTATTCATGGCGGTGGTGGCAACTGTGAGGCTGAAATATCAGATAAGAATATCGTAATAAGTTTTATGGATAACGGCCCCGGAATAAGCGATATAGAACTTGCTATGACGGAAGGTTATTCGACTGCTACCGACAGAGTCAGGGAACTGGGCTTCGGAGCGGGAATGGGACTTCCCAATATGAAAAAATATGCTGACGACCTTCAGATAAAAACCAAACCCGGAGAGGGGACAACGGTGATACTGACAATCAATCTGTGAGGTGACAACAATGACGTATTTTCATTCGGTAACTCTGGATAAAGACAAATGTCATGGGTGCACAAACTGTATAAAAAAATGCCCTACCGAGGCGATAAGAGTCCGCGGCGGAAAGGCAAAGATTATCAAAGAACGCTGTATTGACTGCGGCGAGTGTATAAGGGTTTGCCCTTACCACGCAAAACAGGCAAAGACGGATTCCTTTGATATGCTCGGAGAGTTTAAGTATACGGTTGCCCTGCCTGCCCCTGCTTTTTACGGGCAGTTCAAGGATGTTACGGATGTAAATAAAATACTCACAGCACTCAAAAAAGTCGGTTTTGACGATGTTTATGAAGTGGCTCGCGGTGCGGAAATAGTTGCAGAAGCAACCCGCAGAATGATAGAAAAGGGCGGTCTTTTAAAACCGGTTATAAGCTCAGCCTGCCCGGCAGTGCTAAGACTTATAAGGGTAAGATTCCCCGATCTTATAAAAAATGTTCTGCCTGTTTGTTCGCCTATGGAGGCGGCGGCTGTTGAAGCCAGACGGGAAGCTATGGAAAAAACCGGGCTGAGTGGTGAGGATATAGGAATTTTCTTTATAACTCCTTGTCCGGCAAAGGAAACCAGCATTAAATCACCGCTGCTGAGGGAAAAATCAGAGGTAAACGGAGCAATTTCGGTTGCTGACGCTTATATGAAAATCTGTAATCTCGTCAGAAACATTGAAAATCCTGAAAAACTCGCTAAAGCGGGGCTGGAGGGAGTTTCCTGGGCAAGAAGCGGTGGCGAGTGTAAAGCTACACGAACAATAATAAATATTGCTGTTGATGGAATCGACGAGGTTATAAAAATTCTTGAAGAGATAGAAAACGGCAAACTTGACGATATAGATTTTGTTGAACTTCTCGCTTGTGACGGTGGTTGTGTGGGCGGACCTTTAACGGTTGAGAACAGCTATGTATGTTCAAACCGCATAAGAAATATGATTCGTCTTGACCCCGAAACAAAGCCGGTTGAAAACTTAAATGAGAACAGGCTTCATTGGCAGAAAGTGCTTGAACCGGTTCAGATAATGAAACTGGCGGATAATTTTGAAGAAGCGATGCAAAAGCTTGAACGAATTGATAAAATATGGGATACCATGCCAAAGCTTGACTGCGGCTCCTGCGGTGCTCCTTCCTGCAAGGCTCTTGCGGAAGACATCGTAAACGGCTATGCAACTGAAAAT
>JAZOQS010000105.1:0-3113 GCA_045656205.1 Clostridia bacterium
CCTGTATCAATAAGCAAATCGTCAAGCTTTATGCCTTTTTTCATATCTTCTTTAGATAAAATATGAGGGGGCTTGGCGCCAACTACGCCAAAAATATCCTCCTTGCCGTGGATTATAACTTCCTGACAGGGGAGTACCCTGGGGTCAAAGCCGCCAAGTGTGGCAAAGGACAAAAATCCGTCACCTGCAAAATCCTTGACAATAAGACCAATTGTGTCAATATGAGCGTCAAGCATTATAAGCGGTGCATCTTTTTTGCCGCATCTGAGATAGCCAATCACATTGCCTGAGGGGTCAACAGAGCAGTCTGTGAGATATCTTTCAAATATGCTCTTAAGCTTTTCTGTTCCTGTGTGATGAAATCCCGACAAGGCATTTATATTACATAATTCTTTAAGAAGTTCCAAAAAATCATCTCCTTAAACTGATGGACAGGTGATTTTACCTGTCCTCAAGCTGATATATTATATTTGATAAAACTGCAAGAGGTGCAGTTTCTGTACGCAGAATACGCGGACCTAAAGTGACGGAATTTGCTCCTGCATTTTTAAGCAGAGCAATTTCGTCATCGTCAATTCCGCCTTCCGGACCTATAAAAATATTAACGGTTTTTGCATTCGCGTTTGATATAAGAAGGTTTTTGAGTGACATTTCAGTTTCCATTTCGTAAGCCACGATTGGAAGGTCGCAGTCTGTGAAAACCTCTGCCGCCTTTTTGAAACTCATTGGCGAAAGCACCTTTGGTATAAGTCCTCTGCCTGACTGTTTTGCCGCAGATTCGGCAATTTTATTCCAACGTTCTGTTTTGGAAGCCGCTTTGTTGGCAGGAATTTTTACAATGCATCGCTTTGACTCAACAGGCACAATTTCAGTTACGCCGAGTTCAACGGTTTTCTGAATAATATATTCAAACTTATCACCTTTGGGCATACACTGAAAAAGTCTTATTTTAACGGACGGTTCTGCAGTAGATGGATTGCGCCCGGTGATTTCACCCAAAACCTCATCTTTTGAAAGGGAGGTGAGCCTTGTAATGCAATCAAACCCGTCACCGCCGCAGACGATAATTTCGTCACCTTCTTTAAGGCGGAGAACGTCTGTTATATGATGAGCATCTGCACCTGAAATTATTACATTATCACCATTTGTTTCTGCAAAAAATCTTCTCATTTTTATCTTGTGCAGACAATCGCTGCCCATTCTCCTTCTCTTAAAATGCGGTCAATTTTAAAGCCGTATTTTGTAAGGGCTTCTTTTACATCGTCAATTCTGTGTTCAATTATACCCGAGGTTATGTATACGCCATCGTCGGCCATAAAATTCGCAGCTGACTCGGAAAGCATAATTACCGCATCGGCAATAATATTGGCAACAACAATTGAGTATTTGCCGGAAATTCCTGTTGTAAGATCGCAGCAACGGATGTCAATTTTATCAGCAACACCGTTAAGCTCTGCATTTTCTTTTGCAACTTTTACAGCAACGCTGTCAATGTCCGAAGCCACAATTTTTCCGCAACCGAGCTTTGCGGCACCCACAGATAAAATACCACTGCCGGTACCGATATCCAAAAGTGTGGACTCGGGAGTTACATATTCTTCCAAAAGTGCAAGACACATTCTTGTGGTTTCGTGAGTTCCTGTACCAAACGCCATTCCCGGGTCAAGCTCGATTACAACGTCACGACTTTCATCGTCTATTTCTTCCCACTGAGGTTTAATGATAATACGATTACCTACAGGAACGGGCTTGTAGTATTTTTTCCACTCGTTTTCCCAGTCCTGCTCGTGAACTTCTTTATAAGAAATTTCAAGGCCGGAAACATCTGTCAGTCCATCAAGAGATTTTATGCCATCCTCGATAGTTTTTAATGTTTCTTCAATATCGGTTTCGGGAGGATAATATGCCTTAAGTGTAGCATATTCAACCTCATATTTTTCGCGGACATCATCATCCAGAACATCCCATGCAGAAGTAAGTCTTTCTGATTCTTCAAGCAGGGAAGAATCGGTTATGGAAACGCCGCCAACACCTGTTGCATATAAAACTCCGCTTGCCATTTCAACAGCTTCGGGAGCTATTTTTACTGTAATTTCTGTCCAGTTCATTTTGTTTACCTCAATCAAACAAATCTTTGATTTTTTCAGTGAATTTTTTCTTTTTGTTATAATTTTTTTCGCCCTCAAGCTCCGCAAACTTTTCAAGCGTAGCCTTCTGCTCTGAATTTAAGTTTTTCGGAACTTCGACAATTATGGTTACAAACTGGTCGCCGGGATTTTTTGTGCGAAGACTTGGTATGCCTTTGCCGCGCAGTCTGAACTCTGTGCCCGGCTGAGTGCCTTCCGGAACAGTCATTTTAACCTTGCCGTGAATTGTGGGAACATCAATTTCCGCACCAAGAGCTGCCTGAACAAAGGTAATGGGAATACTGCAAAGTACACTCGTTCCCTGACGTTCAAATATCTCGTGAGGACGGATATGAATGGTTACATAAAGGTCACCTGCACTGCCACCGCGTGAACCGGCATCGCCTTTGCCGGCGATAGAAATTGTCTGTCCGTCATCAATGCCGGCAGGAATATTAACTGTTTCTGTCACCTTACGGCGGACTTTGCCTTTGCCGTCACAGGTTGAACATTTTTCTTTAATAATCTTACCACTGCCACCGCAAACCGAGCAGGGCGAAGTGGTCTGGAACTGACCAAACGGTGTGCGCTGAACACTTCTTACCTGACCGCTGCCACCGCAGTTTGAACAGGTTTCCGGCGAAGTACCTTTTTTAGCACCACTGCCGCCACAATCCGGGCAGTTTTCAACGTGTGAGTAGGAAACCTCACGGGTTGTACCGAAAGCCGCCTCCTCGAAAGAAACAACTTCAACAACCTCGATATCGCGTCCGCGAACGGGGCCGTTTCGTCTGGCTGAACTTCTCCCCCCCCCGAAAAACCTGCCGAAGATTTCGCCGATATCACCAAATCCGCCGAAACCGCCAAAGCCGCCTGCTCCGCCACCAAATCCCTGCGGACCATCATGGCCGAACTGGTCGTAGTTGGCTTTCTTCTGCGGGTCGCTTAAAACTTCATACGCTTCGCTGAGTTCTTTGAATTTTTCCT
>JAZOQS010000106.1:0-4466 GCA_045656205.1 Clostridia bacterium
TATCAAGCGGCAGACAGCAGTTTTTATTTATACTCCCTGCAGCCTCAAGATAGTTGTATGCTTCTTTAAAACATAAAGAAATTTCCCGGTTACATTCCATTATTTCATTTTTGCTTTTCCTGATTGATTTTTCATCCCAGAAATCGCCCATATTAACAATAGATTCAACCGCTCCGGCATTTTTAGCGTCAACAATGTGAGGGGAAGTTCCGTCCACCATTGCAATACCAATTTCTCTTATTACAACTCCATCAAGCGACCCGGGGTCTGAAGAACAATGGATATTGTCGACGCTTAGACCCTGCTCCTCTCCCCATTTTGCCACCTGTTTCATGGTGGTGGATTTGCCCGTTCCCGGCCCGCCTTTTATTATATACACTTTGTTAACATCTGTCGCATCCGTCAGATAATCATAATACGAAAAAAATCCTTTGTTTGTATTTCCTCCCAGAAAATAATCACGATTCATTGAATTTCCCCCTTTTTTTACAATTTATGCCCATTTATTTTCATTTATTACATTTCTATTGTAACCAAAGTGTAATATTATTACATTTTGGTTAAAGAAATTCCAATATATTGATTGGCTTAATTTTATGTGTTATAATTGAATAGCAATATAATAATTTGAGCTGCCTCGGTGCAGCCGGAAGGGATTACATCATGAAAAAATTTACATCAGTTTTATCACTGCTTCTTGTATGTGTTCTGCTTTGTTCATGTGGTGCTTTTCAGGTAAAAAACGTTTCTGTTATAGCAACTGTTAACGGAGAAGATATTTTAGAAGAAGAATTTAATTATTATCTGCTTGTAGCACAGCAGACAATTATTGCAAACGCAGGTGAATCTGCATCTGCAGAGGATTTCTGGACAACAACAGAAGTTGAAGGAAAAACAGTGGGTGAACTCGCAAAGGAAAATGCTCTTAACGATGCTATAAAATACACACTTATTTCCCAGAAAGCTAAAGAAATGGGCATTTCCGCCGATTCAGCTGAAGCAAAAGAACAGATAAGTGCGGCTCTTTCTTCCGCACAGACTCTTGTTGACCAGTTTGGTCTTTCAAAAGACGCAATAAAATCCGTTCTTGAAAAACTTTTTCTTGAGTCTATGCTTCTCCAGAAATTCGCATCTGATGGCGAAATTGACATTTCAGATGAAAACTTAAAGAAAACATATGAAGAAAATTTCCGTACAATAAAACACATTCTCGTTTCTTATACAGACCCCAACGATGGTTCGGAAATTTATACACCCGAAGAAGCAAACCAGATTATCACATCAATCAAACAGCAGCTTGACGCCGGCGAAGACTTTGACACTATTATGAACTACAGTTCCATGGATCCCGGTCTTGCTTCTGCTCCCGACGGTTACACATTCACAAACAACGGTACAATGGTTGCATCCTTTGAATCTGCAGCGTTCGCTCTTGAAGTTGGAGAAATCAGTGACATTGTTCCCAGTTCATACGGCTATCACATCTTAAAAAGAGAAAACCTTATCTCTTACGAAAAATTCCTTGAAACCAACGACAAATCGGCAGTTTCTGCAATTATCGAATTAAAGCATGAGGATGACCTCGTAAGCGAACTCAAATCGAAAGCAACAATTGAACGCAACGAAAAAGCTTACAGCAAGGTTTCCTTGTTCTGATTTTAAAATTATAAAGTTGCAGAGTAAATTTTTACTCTGCAACTTTTTTGTCATGTAAATTGTATTAATACGGAGGGGAAATTTTATGGGCCCTTTAAGTTCCTGCGAAAAACAGAATTTAATAACTAAATATTTCAACATGGTTTATAAAATAGCTCTGTCGCGAACGGGAGATATTCACCATGCAGAGGATGTTACCCAGGAGACTTTTCTGAGGTTTTTCAAAACCGACAAGGAGTTTGAAACGGAAGAACATATCAAAGCCTGGCTGATCCGGGTTGCTGTTAACTGCAGTAAAAATGTTTTCTTAAGCTCCTGGCACAAGAAAACAACACCGCTTACAGATGAGCTTGTCTTTGACTCTCCGGAAAAAAGCGATGTATATTTTGCGACGCTTTCTCTTCCCCAAAAATATCGTACGGTTATACATTTATTTTATTATGAAGATATGTCCGTCCGCGATATTGCAGAAACACTTAAAATGAAAGAATCCACGGTAAAATCCCATCTTCACCGTGGACGACTTATGCTGAAAGAAAATTTGAAAGGAGTGTATGAAGATGTTTAAGGATTTTTACAAAGCCGCAAATGATGATATAAGTCCCGATTCCGGACTTTTGCCAAAGGTTTTAAGTAATGCGGAAGAAAAGAAAAAACCTGTTTTTCACCATTTCCGCCTGGCTCCTGTTGCTGCAGTCATTGCACTTGCAATAGTTTTGCCAAACATCATAAGCGCTCCGACAGACACAGCAAAAAAACCCATTCTGCCGGCTGCCGAAACTGACACGACATACTATTTCCTTTCGGGAAAAACATCGGAGGAAGAAGGTAAAAAAACAAGCAACTTCAGTGCAGATACAACCGGCAGCGGTCAGTTAGCATCCGATGATTCAAACGTAGTTATGTCGATAAATAACAGTGCATTTTTTGCAACTGCGCAGGCTTCCATGCGCAGCGCGGGCGGAGGTTCATCCGCAAATGCTTATGATGAAATTTCGGCAAAAGATTATTTTGCAAGGCTTGGTTTTTCACCTGATATGCTTGATATTCCGGATGGACTTGTTGCAGATTTTGATACAGGTACAAATGTTGTCGGCGATGAAAACACATTTACTTACAGCGGTGATTACACTCTGTCGGTAACCACATCGTCAAGCAGAGACACTGCCAATTCTTTACTTAATGATGATCAGTACGAGAAAAGCGTTTTCGGTGACAAAACGGCGGTTATATTATATGACGGCTCAGTTTATGAGGCATATATAATTCACGGCAGCGGAACAGCTCTTAAAATTGTTACCGATATGCCTGAGGAAAACCTAAAAAATCTGCTTATTTCAGCAGCAAAGTAAAAAAAGATTCGGCAATGTGTGAGTGTTCTTAAGGACAGTAAATGAGAATACGAGCATTGCGAGCTAAGAAGATGAGGAAAACTAAGTAAAATGAGTTTTCCTCTTTTCTTTTTTATCCGTACATTCGTCAAAGCAAAAGACCAAATGGCTTGGGTTGGTGCGATGAACAACATTCGCCACTCGGCAGAAGAATTTGTACTGCGAGATTTTGTCTATTCGATGGATGTGCGAAAATGAACTTTATTGAGGAAGTCTACTATGGTAACATCAATCCCAACGAAAAACGATATGACAAAAGCACCCATTATGCGAAAACAATGCGAAAGTTCTGCGATAGCGAAAACGAGCTTGGAAAGATATTGAAAGGCAAACCTCTGCATCTTGTTAATGATCTTATCAATGCAAGTGATGAGATTGTTGCCATAACAAGTATTGAAAACTTCAAACTCGGATTCCGTCTTGGTGTGCAGATGATTTGTGATAGTCTTATCTGCGATGATAGTATATTTAAAGATTTATAGGAGGTTGCTATGAAAAAGATTATAATGTGTTTAATAATTACTATGCTAATTACATCTACGGTAAATGCAGTAGAGGTACCGAGAGAGTCGGCCCCCTGCAATGCCACAAATGAAGCAATAATTATTGTTGAAAGTTTTATCGGTAATATTTTAAACGAAGTACAGAATGGCTTAGGATATGCCGATGCAAGAGCAAAATCAAATCGTATATTCTTTAATGCTTGGCTCAACGGACAAACAAATGGTTATAGCTACGGTGAGCTTGTTGACATTGCCAACGCTGCAATATGGCAATACCGAGATATGTATCTGCGACCTGATTTTTATACAAATAATCTTGAAAAAGTCAGAGCTATTATTGCTCCCGTAATAGAAGATTATAAATCCGGCAAAATCACTTATACAGAGGCAGAATTTGATGCCCGAAATAAGATTTATCAATCTGTTAATCCCGATTTCAATCCCGATGTGGAATATATGAAAGATCCTCTTTCGAGGGATATACCTTCAGTAGATAATAGCTTGTTCATACTAGCAAGAAAGCTGATTTTACAATCCAAATAAAAAAGCAAAAACACCATATGTAGAATCAAAATTTACATATGGTGTTTTTTTGCTAATTAAAATTTGTTGAACAGTTATCAACCAAATGTTTTGGGATAGTTTATCATAGCAATAATCTTTTATTGCGATTTGCTATTTCTATACAATTCTTTCTTCAATGCATATGCTTTAGCAGGAAAAAAGAAGAAATCCAAAAACTTTACTTTCTTTGCAATCACCGCCACTAACATCGAAAATACCAATCCGCAAGCAGTTCCCAAAAGAACGTGAATCCACCACTGGGCTATATTCATACGAAGCAAGATTATTCTTATTCCGGCAGTAAATATGGTGTGTAATAAGTAAATTTGAAAAGAATACTTATTTACAAAAT
>JAZOQS010000107.1:0-2483 GCA_045656205.1 Clostridia bacterium
GAACATTTTAAAGTTTCTGAAAAACTTTTCTCTGCCGATTTTAAGGCCGACTGTCATAAGAACAGGGTTGCAGGAGTTAACCATACCGGTCATAAAGGACTGAGGTCCGTGACCTGCAGTTTTCCAGCAGCTGATGTTCCAACCGCCCGCTTCAAGATAGCCGTTACAACTGTAATTTTCTTCAAGGGTTGTCACATTTTCTTCCAGTGCCATAGCACAGGTGATAAGCTTGAATGTTGAACCCGGTTCATAAACGTCAACAGTGGGTTTGTTACGTTTTATTTTGGACGTAGCCTCAACAAATGCCTTGTTATATTCTGCCCCGTCAAGAGCATCAAGCTTTGCGAGAGTTTCGGGGTCGGTTATCTGTATAGGTTCGTTGAGATTGTAGGTGGGAACACTTGCCATTGCAAGGATTGCACCGGTATGCGGGTCCATAACAACAGCTGCGCCACCGCCTGCCGCTTTGTTTTCTATATATGCTTCTTCCAGGCTGGACTCAACGATACGCTGAATGGATTCATCAAGTGTGAGCACAATGTCACAGCCTGCCTGTGCATTGTAATACTGTTCATATTCAAAAGTGGGGCTGCCTGCCGCTGAATCGGATTTTACGATTGTTCCGGCATTACCTTTAAGATATTCGTCATATTCATATTCAAGACCCTCAAGTCCCTGGTTGTCTGCACCAACGTTACCGAGCACCTGTGCGGCAAGGTTTGAGTAAGGGTAATATCTTTTTGTGTCGGAAATGAGGGAAACCCCTACAAGATTGTGTCTTTCAAGCACAGAATCGGGGAGGTCATTGCCGTCGGCATCTTTACCGCTTATATAGCTGCGGAGGATTTCAGATTCTTCGGCACTGATACGTTTTTTGATATATTCAAATCTGGATTTTTTTTCAAGAGCGGAATAAATTTTATCCTTATCAACGCCGAGTACATCCGAAAGGGTACTTGCAACGGAAGCGGCATTGCCTTCCTCGTCAATACGTTTGGGGTCAACAACAACGGTATCGACATTTGCACTTACTGCAAGTTCTTTGCCGTTGGTGTCATATATTGTTCCGCGACGCGGAGTAATTTCGTTCTCTTTGGTCTGCTGGTCAAGTGCAAGCTGACGAAGCTCGCCCCCGCGGACAAACTGGAGATATGCAGTTCTGAAGGTTAAAACCGAAAAACAAAGGCTAAGCACGACGATTGAAGCAATCATTCGTGTTTGTGTGCCCGCTTTTTTGCGTGTTTTTTTCATACAGACAAACCACCTTAAGTAAATGTGTAAAAGGTGACTTTGACAATGAAAGCTCTGACATGCTGGACATGACAGAGCTGACGCACAAGGCAAAATAAGTCACCTGTAAATATATAATCGGAAATCAGTGTAAATATGACAGTATAGTGCTCATAAAGCTTTCGCCGGACTCTGCTGCATCTTTTGTTGTTTTTCCGGAAAGAACCTGCGCGTGATTGTCCACGCTGACACGAATGTTTACAATCTGTGACTGATCGGGAGTTACCATGCCCAGTTCTTCGGAAGCAATTCTTTCTATTTCATTTAAGTCTATGCTGCCCTGGAGCTGAACCTTTGCGGTTGTGTTTTCCGAATAGAGGGTTTCATATGTTTGTTTTGCAATAAGTATTTCCTTTTCAAGCTCGTTTATAGTGGCGTAACGAAGAACAACCACCATTAAAAGTGCTGAACAGAAAATGAGAAATGCCGCAAAGCTTGCAACTGATTTCGCCTGGGGAGCAGATGATCTTGCACGTTTTTTGGGTGTGCTGTAAACGGGAGTATTCAATTTTCTTGCTAAATTGTCCTGCATTTTGGTACGCTCCTTATAATTTTTTTATCGCGCGCAGCTTTGCACTGTGACTTCTGATATTTTCGTTTAGTTCAATTTCACCTGCGACAACAGGTTTTCTTAAAACAAGCTCGCCTTTAGGCGTATTTCCGCATACGCAGACAGGAAGATTCTTGTCGCAGATGCAACCTGCTGTAAGCTCGGAAAAGAGATTTTTCACTATCCTGTCCTCAAGAGAATGGAATGTGATTACTGCAAGGATGCCACCGGGATTTAAACTGTCAAAAAAGTCCGAAAGGGCACCTTTTAAAAGATCAAGCTCGTGATTGTCTTCAATCCTGAGTGCCTGAAAGCTACGTTTACAAGGATTGGAACCACCTTTTTTTGATGCCGGAGGCATAGCCTGTTTTATAATATCTGCAAGTTCAAGTGTAGTTTCAATTGGTTTTTGCTCTCTTTTTTTAACTATGAGAGAGGATATTTTATGAGCGAACCGTTCTTCGCCATATTCCTTTATTATGCGGGCGAGATCTTCTTTTGCATACTCGTTTACCACATTATAAGCGGATATGGGGTCGTCCGGATTCATTCTCATATCAAGTGGTGCATCTTTCATATAACTGAACCCGCGGGCGGGGTTGTCTATCTGGTAGGAAGACACGGCAAGGTCTAAAAGAGCACG
>JAZOQS010000108.1:0-18829 GCA_045656205.1 Clostridia bacterium
AAATGATTGCGGAAGAAATTATTTCCTCGGGCAAAAAAATCTTCTTGATTTATGTACCGGCAGCGGATGCATACCTGTTGCTGCTGCAAAAAATTGCGATATCTCGGCATTGGGTGTTGACATTTCAGCCGGTGCTGTGAAAATTGCAAAGATTAATGCAGAAAATCATAAGCTTGAAGACAAAGTTGTTTTTGAAGTGTGCGACATTTTTGAAAAAGATTGTTTCGGGACTTTTGATATTATAACCTCCAACCCACCGTATATAACAGATGCAGATATGCTCACTCTTCCGCCCGATGTTTCGGATTTTGAGCCGCATACTGCACTTGCCGGCGGTGAGGACGGGCTTTCCTTTTACCGCAGAATAGTGGAAATTGCGCCCAAAAATCTCTTGCCCGGTGGAATGCTCATCTTTGAAATCGGCTATGACGAAGGCGAAGCTGTTGCAACTCTTATGGAAAGAGATTTTACTGACATTAAAATAAAAAAAGACCTTGCCGGAATCGACCGTGTCGTTACCGGAAGGATAAAATAAGGAGAAACCAATGTTTGACAAACTTGACTTTATTGAAGGACGCTTTGATGAACTCAACAAAAGCGTCAGCGACCCGGAAATTATTGCAGATAACGCTCTGTGGAGCAAACTTTGCAAGGAGCTTTCCGACATCACTCCCATTGTTGAGGAGTACAAAAAATACAAAAAGGCAAAGGAAGATATTGCCGAAGCAAAAGAAATTCTTGCCGGTTCTGACAAAGAACTGAAAGAACTTGCGGAGCTTACCATTGAAGAATCAAAGGAAATTATTGAGCTTTCAGAAAACAACCTTAAAATCCTGCTTCTCCCCAAAGACCCTAACGACGACAAAAACGTTATTATGGAAATCCGCGGTGGTGCAGGCGGAGATGAGGCTGCTCTTTTTGCATATGTTTTATATCGTATGTATTCTATGTATGCCGAATCAAACCGCTTTAAAACCGAGCTTTTAGACTGTAACGAAACAGGTCTTGGCGGTTTTAAGGAAGTTGTGTTCCAGGTTTCAGGCAAGGGTGCGTACAGCAAACTCAAATTTGAAAGCGGTGTTCACCGCGTTCAGCGTGTTCCGGACACCGAATCCTCCGGTCGTATCCACACATCAACCGTTACTGTTGCGGTACTTCCCGAAGCAGACGATGATGTTGATATAGAAATCAATCCTGCCGACCTGCGCATTGACGTTTACCGTGCGAGCGGTGCCGGCGGTCAGCACGTTAACAAGACCGAGTCTGCCGTTCGTATAACTCATATGCCCACAGGCATAGTTGTTGCCTGTCAATCCGAACGCAGCCAGCATCAGAACAAGGATGCGGCTATGAAGGTCCTTAAAACAAAGCTTTATGAAGAGCAGGAACGCAAAAAGTTTGAGGAACTTGCAAGTGAGAGAAAAGCTCAGGTCGGAACCGGTGACCGAAGCGAACGAATCCGTACCTACAACTATCCGCAGGGACGTGTTACTGACCATCGTATAGGTCTTACTCTGCACAAGCTTGAACAAATTTTAAACGGAGATTTAACCGAGCTGATTGAAGCGCTTACCACCGCTGATCAGAGCGAGAAACTTAAAAATAATGAGCTTTAATATAATTCCCGACGGAAAGGTTTTTGCCGCTCCTATGGCAGGAGTGACAGACCTTCCCTACCGAAAAATTTTAAAGTCTTTCGGCGCAGCGCTTTTGTATACCGAAATGGTAAGTGCGAAAGCGCTTTGCTATAAAGATAAAAAGACATACAGACTCACCAACATTGAGGATATGGAACAACCTGTCGGAATTCAGATTTTCGGCAGTGAGCCGGACATTATGGCAGAGGCCGCAAGAATTCTTGAGGAGCAGACAAAAACTGCGTTCATTGATATCAATATGGGTTGTCCCGTTCCAAAAATAGTGGGTAACGGCGAGGGGTCTGCACTGCTCAAAACCCCAAAGCTTACCGGTGAAATTGTGGCTGCCGTAAAAAAGGCAGTGAATATTCCCGTCACCGTAAAAATCCGAGCAGGATTTACTCCTGACACTGTTAATGCCGTTGAGGTTGCAAAAATTCTTGAGGCAAACGGATGCGATATGGTAGCCGTTCACGGCAGAACCCGCGAGCAGTATTACAGCGGAAAGGCAGACATGAGTGTTATCCGCGATGTCAAAAATGCAGTTAAAATTCCCGTTGTCGGCAATGGTGATATTTTCAGCGGCAAGGACGCTGTAAATATGCTCAGCCAAACGGGTTGTGACTATGTTATGGTTGCGCGCGGAATGTTGGGAAATCCCTGGCTTATAAAGGAATGCGACTGTGCAATTTCAGGCACAGAGTATATTCCGCCAACCATAGAAGAAAAGCTTAAAATGGCTTATTATCACACATCTCAGCTTGCAGAATATGCCGGTGAACAAAACGGGATAAGACAAGCACGTGCACACCTTGCCTGGTATGTAAAGGGTATGCACGGTGCATCAAAGCTTAAAAATGAGCTGACCCGTGCCTGCACACTTTCCGAAGTGAAATCCATTCTTGACGGGTGGTGTGAAATTTGAATTTTCTGACCAGACATATACGAATTATTTCCATTGCAGTATTTGCCGGGCTTGTTGCTCTTGTAATATTCCTTTCTCAATATGCCAGACAGGAAAATCGGACATTTTTTTGTTTTGATACGTTAATTGACATAAGCCTGTCCGGAAAAAATTCCGAAAAGGCGGCTGACGAAATGGAATCTCTTCTTCTGGATATGGAAAAAATCTACAGTAAATACCGTGCAGACTCGGTAATATCTGAATTCAACAGTCTTGAGAAGGGCAAATCAATTACCATTCCGGATGAGATGGCAGATTTAATAAAGCGTTCGTGTGAAATCAGCAGGCTTACCGATTGTGCTTTTGATATTACAACTTCAAAGCTGTCAGATTTGTGGCAGATTAAAAATGCAACCACTCCGCCTGACCGGGCGGATATTGACCTTGCTCTTGAAAATACCGGGTATGAGCAGATAGATTTAAATGGTAATGTTCTTACCAAAACCGACGTCGAAATTGATTTCGGCGGAGTTCTTAAAGGTCTGGCGGCAGATAAGGTCCGCACCATAGCCGAAAAACACGGAATTGCAAGCGGAATTGTAAACTTAGGCGGAAATGTCTGTCTTATCGGATTAAAAGACCATAGAGATTCCTGGACTGTTGGCGTTACAAACCCATTTTCTCCCGGCGAAATTTATCATACTATCGGAACCGAAGATACAAATGTAATAACCTCCGGTGCATATCAGAGATATTTTGAGCACGAAGGAAAAACATACCACCATATACTCTCCCCCGAAACCGGTTATCCTGCCGACACAGATGTTGCTTCGGTAACGGTTGTATCACAGGATGGAGCACTTGCAGATGCCCTTTCAACTGCAATTTTTGTTCAGGGCAGCAAAAAGGGGATTGAAACTGCAAATAAATTTGACGTGGCAGTGGTAATAATTACAAAGGACGGCAATATTATTGACAATGATAAGGTAAATCACGGGCCATATAATTAAAGGGGCAACTTAGCGTTGTCCCTCGTTTTTCTTTACTAAATTTTTTATCATCAAAAGCAGGTAGGAAACCAGAACAAAAAATGCCATTATTCCGAGAACTACCGAAATAACCTCGCTTGTTTTGGGGCTTACGTCATTGAAGAACATAAAATAAACCACCATTACCGAAAGCAGAACCGTTGCGGCTTTACCTATTTTATTTGCCGGAATTACAACATCCTTTTTAAAGAGAAAGGATGCGCTTATTATCATTATAAGCTCTTTCATTATAAGAACCGTCACAATCCACTCAGGGAAAATTCCCGAAAGGTAAAGGCAGGTCACGGCACTTATCTGCATGAGCTTGTCAGCAAGTGGGTCTGCAAGCATACCGAATTTTGATATTGCATCAAGCTTTCTTGCCAGAAATCCATCCACAACATCTGTCAGGCAGGCAGCAATAAATACTATACCGCCAAATGCCGGGTTTTTAAAATATAAAAACCAGAAAAGCGGTACCATAAAAAGTCTTATTACCGTCAGAATATTCGGTATTTTTTTCATTGTCAAGTTCCTCCGTTATAAAATCCTTATCGGGTTAAATTCAAGATAATCTGCTGCTACAAGTCTGAAACTTATTCCGCAAATGGTTTGTGTAACACTGTCCCTGGGATTTACATTATGAAGATGACCGTAAAGACACTCTGTTACTCCATATTTTTTCATTAAATCCACCATTCGCCCGTCACCTGCTTCAAGTGCCACAAGCGGCGGAAAATGAGTCATTACTATTTTATTTTTAAACCCTGCCTTTTCTGCCGCTGATAAGGACAACTCAAGGCGGGAAAGTTCTCTGTCGTAAATTTTTACATCTTCCTGCGAGGCAGAAAAAATCCAGCCTCTGTTGCCGCAAATGGCAGTGTCTTCATATTCAAAAAAATTGTTATGCAGGAAGTCTATTGTTTTATAATTTTTTTCAAGTTTAAATTTGTTCAGTTTACTGATGGTATCCCACCAGTAATCGTGATTGCCTTTTGAAATGATTTTCTTGCCAGGAAGTGATTCTATAAAATCAAAATCGGGTGTGGACTGCTCCATATAAGTCGCCCATGAAACGTCCCCGGGAATTAATAGCAGGTCGTCATCCTTTAAGACGCTTTTTAAATTTTTCTCAATTTTTTCCATGTAATTCTGCCAGCCTGCACCAAATACATCCATTGGCTTATCTGTTATTCCAAAGCTTAAATGCAGGTCTGCCATAGCATAAAGCGCCATACAACAGCCTCTTTCTTAATTCAATTTCTGATTACGAATAAAATCAAGTTTGTAAGGGAAAGATAATATTGCATTTTAAGTGCGTATTATTTTTCTTATGGAGGTAACAACCTATGTCAACTTGTCAGGGTTCCTGCCGCGAAAAAAACGACGGCGTTTATTGTACTGTTGCAAACTGCACTTATCACACAAAAGATAACTGCTGTACTGCAAGCCAGATTAAGGTTGACTGCCAGTCTGCCACAACAAAAACCGAAACAAACTGCTCAACATTCGAGCTTAAAGACTGACAGTAAAATTATGCTACTGCTCCGGGGAAATCCCGGAGCAGTATGTATTTTATTGTGGAACAATCAAGATTCCGGGGTTCCCGACCCTGGTCTTTGATTGCAATGGCGGGTCGGGTTCTTATACTAAAAATTCGCTTACGCGTTTTTTCATATCTTCTTTGTTGCAACAAGCGTCAAAACGAGGAGTTTTGCTTTTAAGTTCAGCAAGTGATTCCGGAACCATAGCTTTTGTCATTTCCGAAAGCTTGTCGGAGATTTCAAATTCATCTTCAGTTTCAAGTTTTCCTACAAGAGCTTCAAGCACGCTGCCGTTGAATTTGAACGGGTTTGCAGTTGATGCAATAACGGTTTTAGTTCCGTCCGCAAGTTCATCATTTACTGCACAAGCAACCGCTGTATGAGTATCGATAAGATATTTATGCTCATCCCATACTTTTTTGATTTCAGCCTTGGTCTGTGCATCATTTACATATCCTGCTTCAAAGACATCATTTACAGCTTTTTTGATTTCTGCAGAAACTTCGTATTTGCCTGTTTCTTTCAGCTGCTGCATATAACCTGCAACTTTTTCGCTGTCTGAAAGGTTATATAAAAGTCTCTCAAGGTTAGAGGAAATAAGAATGTCCATAGACGGGGAAATTGTTGTTTTAAAGCTTCTGTTTCTGTCATAAACACCGTCTTTTATAAAGTCTGTAAGAACATTGTTTTCATTTGACGCACAGATAAGCTTTTTGATGGGAAGTCCCATTGCTTTTGCATACCATGCGGCTAAAATGTTACCGAAGTTACCTGTCGGCACGCATACATTAATCTGTTCACCGAAAGAAATATCGCCCATTTTAACCATATCGCAGTAAGCCGATACATAATAAACAATCTGCGGCAAAAGTCTGCCCCAGTTGATTGAGTTGGCGGATGACAGCTGATATCCTTTTTCTGCGATTTCCTGAGCAAAATCTTTGTCACCGAAAATCATTTTAACGCCGTTTTGCGCATCGTCAAAGTTTCCGAATACGCTCATAACATTAACGTTTTCACCCTTTTGAGTAACCATCTGAAGTTTCTGGATGTTACTTACGCCGTCATTGGGGAAGAAAACCATAATTTTTGTTCCTTCAACGTCACAAAATCCTTCAAGTGCAGCTTTACCGGTGTCCCCCGATGTTGCTACAAGGATTACAACCTGCTTGTCCACACCTGTTTTTTTCATAGATTTTGTTAAAAGATGCGGCAGAATCTGAAGTGCCATATCCTTAAATGCGCAGGTAGGCCCATGCCACAGTTCAAGAATATATTTATCGTCTGTCAGTTTATGAAGCGGAGCCGCATTGTCCGAACCGAACTTTTCTTTGCTATACGCTTTTTCTACGCAGTCTTTAATTTCTTCTGCCGAAAAGTCGGTCAGATACATTGCAAAAATTCTTTCTGCTCTTGCGCGGTAGTCTTCATTTACCATAGCGGCAAAATCTTTTTCGGAAATAGCAGGAATTGTTTCGGGAACAAAAAGACCGCCGTCTTCAGCGATACCTTTTACTATTGCCTGTGCAGCCAAAACACTGTCAGCCGCACCTCTTGTACTTTTGTAAATCATTTTCATTCAACCTCATTAAAGAAGGCTGCAACACTTATCGTGCTGCAGCCCTTATTTTACTTTTTTGCTGCAGAAATCAGAGATACTTTTTCATGTACTCCGGAACTTCATCAGCATCAATACTTGCAGTAATTGTCATTGCTACATCATGTTTTTCACAAACATCTGCTATGCCTGCAAATACATCTTCTGCTGCGTTAATATCTCCGCCTTTAACAATTTTTGTAACACTGTCAACAAAAATTGTGGAAATATCATAATCCTGAGAAAGGATACCGCAAACCATACCATAAAGTGCATCATAGTTCTTGATTGCATATTCCTGTGTATCAACCAGTCTAACCTTTGAATCAAGGTCAAACATATGTCTGCTCGTATCATTTATAAATACCAAATGACCTTTATCGGTCTTTACAGCTTCGTTAACTTCTGCGATAAGCTTATTTGTTTTACCTGTACCTTTTTTTCCAACTATAAACTTAATCATTTAAATGCCCCCTTTTTATATTTTAGTGGTTAATTATATTTTACCATATAATTATATAAAATGCAAGAGTATTTTTTACATTAAATCGCTAAGTTTTTCTTCAAGGTTTTTTCTGTACTCACTGTCCGAACCCGGTTTGCCTAAAAGTGCAAACATATTTCTCTTATAATCTTCAACGCCCGGCTGGTCAAACGGGTTTACTCCAAGCATATATCCGCTTATTCCGCAGGCTTTTTCAAAGAAATATACGAGGTATCCGAAATAGTATGCATTCATTTCGGGAATGTTGATTATAATGTTGGGAACATCACCGTCTGTATGAGCTGCAAGTGTTCCGAGGAATGCTTTTTTGTTAACTGCATCAACTGTAGTTCCTGTAAGGAAATTAAGTCCGTCAACATTACCTTCAGCCTCGTGAATTTCTATGTCAAACTGCGGTTTTCCTACATTCAGAACTGTTTCAAACAGCATTCTTCTGCCCTGCTGGATATACTGCCCCATGGAGTGAAGGTCTGTTGAAAAATCAACACCCGCCGGGAATATGCCTTTGCCGTCTTTACCTTCACTTTCGCCGTAAAGCTGTTTGAACCATTCGGACATAAAGTGCAGGCTGGGTTCATAGTTAACCATAATTTCTGTTGTTTTGCCTTTTGAGTAAAGGATGTTTCTTGCAGCTGCATAAGTATAACAGTCGTTGTCTTTGCCGGGATTTTTAAATGCTTCTCTGGCATCTGCCGCACCCTGCATCATACTGTTTGTATCAATACCTGCAGTCATAATGGGAAGAAGACCAACTGCAGTAAGCACACTGTAACGTCCGCCGATATCGTCAGGAACAACAAAGGTTTCGATGCCTTCCGCATCCGCCATACCTTTAAGTGCACCTCTTGATTTATCGGTAGTGATATAAATTCTGCTTTTTACTTCATCGGCAGAATATTTTGTTTCCATAAGCTCTTTAAGTATTCTGAAAGCAATGGCAGGTTCTGTTGTTGTTCCCGATTTTGAAATTACGTTGAGCGCAAAATCCTTGTCCTTTAAGTATTCCACAAGCTCATACAGATAGTTTGAGCTTATTGAGTTTCCCGCAAACAAAATCTGCGGACAACCTTTTTTACCTGCATTAAGATTATAGAAATTACCTGCAAGTGCTTCAATAGCCGCTCTTGCACCAAGGTAAGAACCGCCAATACCAATTACCACAAGAACCTCGGAGTTTTCACGGATTTTTTCCGCTGCCACTTTAAGTCTTGCATACTCTTCTTTATCGTAATTTACCGGCAAATCAAGCCAGCCGAGAAAGTCATTTCCCGCACCGCTTCTGCCATCTAAAACTTTGTGAGCAGCCTCTACGAGATAACTGCTTTTTTCAAGTTCTTCTGCTGTTACTGCTCTTTTTACATCAACTGTAAATTTGTTCATCTTTTTTCCTCCAATAGTTTATTCCTTAAATTATATGATGTCCGAAAGTATATAATTCGAAAGGTCAAACCCCTTATCGGTAAAGGAAATATTTGTCCCATTCCGTTTTATATACCCCATGGAAATATATCTTTCCAGAGCGTCCTTATCCTGTGCAAACTTTTCATCCACGCCCTCCGAAAGCCGCATTCCCATGATAAATTTTTCGGTTTTTTTATCTTCATCTGTGAGCAGAATCACATTTTCCCTGACATTTTCCGCAGAAATATATTTTTCGGGCGATAAAATGTTGCTGAATCTCTCCCCTTTAAAGTAGGAATGTGCCCCCGCACCAAGTCCGATATATTCGTCACAGTGCCAGTAATGAAGATTGTGTCTGCTTTTAAATCCGGGTTTTGCAAAATTGGATATTTCATATCTTTCAAAACCGCATTTTTCAAGATATTTCACCGTGAAATCCTGGAGTTTTCTGTCAGTTTCCTCATCAAGATTTGTCATTCCGTTTTTGTCAAAAGGCGTCCCCTCTTCAACCTTAAGACCGTAACAGGAAACGTGGGGAACCCCAAGTTCTTTAATCTTTTCAAGGTCAGATGCCCAGACTTTTTCCGTCTGTCCTTTATATGAGAACATAAGGTCTGCCGATACATTGTCAAAACCGGTGTCAAAAGCAGCCCTAATTATATCCTGTGCCTGCTTCCCATCGTGCAGTCTGCCGAGAATTCCAAGCATTCCATCATCAAAAGACTGAACACCAATGCTCACGCGATTTATCCCTGCACTGCGGTAGCTTTTAAGTTTGCCGGAATCCACCGTTCCGGGATTTACTTCAATGGTAATTTCCGGATTTCCGGCGATTTCAAAAGTCTCAAAAACACCTGACATTAAGCGCGAAATAAGGTCTTCCTGTATTAGTGACGGAGTGCCGCCGCCAATATAAACCGTGTCAATTTTTTCACCTTTGAACGGTTGTGCTTCTTCAATAAGCCGGTTAACATAACTTTCTGTAAGGTGGGTTTTGCCGGCATAGGAATTAAAGTCACAGTAGGGACATTTTCTCGCACAAAAGGGTATGTGAATATAAAGCCCTCTCATATCAGTCAAGCTTGAGAACAGACATAAAGGCTTCCTGCGGGATGGCAACCGTACCAACCTGACGCATACGCTTTTTGCCCTCTTTTTGTTTTTCAAGAAGTTTTTTCTTACGGGTAATGTCACCGCCATAACATTTAGCCAGAACGTCTTTTCTCATGGCTTTAACGGTTTCTCTTGCTATAACTTTGCCGCCGATTGCCGCCTGAATGGGTATTTCAAACAGCTGACGCGGAATGTGTTCCTTAAGCTTTTCAGCAATTCTTCTGCCTCTTGCATAGGATTTTTCCTCGTGAACAATAAACGAAAGTGCGTCCACAATTTCTCCGTTAAGCAGAATATCAAGTTTTATAAGTTTGGATTTTACATAGTCTTTCATTTCATAGTCGAAAGATGCAAATCCTTTTGTTCTTGATTTAAGTGCATCAAAGAAGTCATAAATTATTTCATTGAGGGGCAGTTCATAGTTTATAACTGCTCTGTCTCCGTCAATATATTTCATATCTTTGTAAACGCCGCGACGGTCCTGACAAAGTTCCATAATATTGCCCACAAATTCGGATGGTGTGATAATGGAAGCTTTTACAAAAGGTTCTTCCATAGAATCAATATTACCTGCCGGAGGCATATTTGTCGGGTTGTCAAGCCAGATGCTTTCACCGTTTGTCAGGTTGATTTTATAAATAACGCTGGGCGCTGTTGTTATAAGGTCAAGATTGTATTCTCTCTCAAGTCTTTCCTGAATGATTTCCATATGCAGAAGTCCAAGGAAGCCGCATCTGAAACCAAAACCCAGCGCCATTGATGTTTCCGCTTCAAATGTAAGCGACGCGTCGTTGAGCTGCAGTTTTTCAAGAGCATCACGAAGGTCACCATATTTACTTCCGTCTGCAGGATAAATACCACAGAACACCATAGGAACGGCTTTTCTATACCCTTCAAGCGGTTTGTCTGTCGGTCTTGCCGCTTCTGTTACTGTGTCACCAACAGCTGTATCCTTAACATTTTTGATACTTGCTGCAAGATATCCAACATCGCCTGCAGAAAGTCCGCTCGTTGATTTATGTCCGAACGGAGTCATAACCCCGGTTTCAACAACATCAAAAGTTGCACCATTAGCCATCATTTTAATTTTCATGCCCGGTTTAACTTTTCCCTCAAACACGCGCATATAAACTATAACGCCTTTGTAGCTGTCATAGTATGAGTCAAAAATAAGTGCTTTAAGAGGTGCATTATCATCACCTTTGGGTGCAGGAACTTTAGCTACTATCTGCTCTAAAACATCAGGGATGTTTATACCGTTTTTGGCAGAAATCTGCGGTGCATCCTCTGCCGGAATGCCAATTTCATCTTCTATCTGATTTATAACAAATTCCGGTCTTGCCGAGGGCAGGTCTATTTTATTGATAACGGGCAGAATTTCAAGGTCATGCTCAACTGCAAGGTAAGTGTTTGCAAGAGTCTGTGCTTCAATTCCCTGAGCCGCATCAACAATCAGAACAGCACCTTCACACGCCGCAAGGCTTCTTGAAACCTCATAGTTAAAGTCAACGTGTCCGGGAGTGTCAATAAGATTGAGGATATATTCTTCCCCGTCTTTGGCTTTGTAAGTCATTTTAACTGCACGGGCTTTGATTGTAATCCCACGTTCTCTTTCAAGATCCATATTGTCAAGCAGCTGTTCTTCCATTTCACGCTGTTCAACTGCGCCTGTATGTTCAAGCAGTCTGTCCGCCAAAGTGGATTTTCCGTGGTCTATATGTGCAATTATGCAAAAATTACGTACTTTTTCCTGATTATACGCCATACGCTTTCTCCTTTATTAAATAAGGCGGTTGAAACCAACCGCCCTCAAAAATCAGTAAATCAATTTTCTCTTTACGGTTTCGTCCTGAATCTTGTTAATGTACTCAAGTGCTTTACCTGTACCCATTGCCACGCAGGAGATAGCATCTTCTGCAACTTTGACATTTATTCCCGTACGTTTTTCAAGAAGCAGGTCAAGACCCCACATAAGTCCACCACCGCCTGTAAGTACAATGCCGTTCTGGCTGATGTCACCAACAAGCTCGGGGGGTGTTCTTTCAAGCACTGCGTGAACCGCATCTGCAATAAGTATGGCCGTTTCAATAAGCGCTTCGGCAACCTCTGTAGAATTAATTATAATGGTTTTGGGCAGGCCTGTAACAAGGCATCTGCCTCTGATTTCCCAATTGAGTTCTTCCTCACGCGGAACAACACAACCAATATGAATTTTCAGCTCTTCCGCCATTCTTTCGCCTATGAGCATATTATGTTTTTTGCGGATATATTTCATTATTGCTTCGTCAAATTTGTCACCGGCAACTTTGATTGAATCCTGCTCAACAATACCGTCAAGAGAGATAACCGCAATGTCAGTTGTACCGCCACCGATATCAACAACCATATTACCGCAGGGCTGTGTAATATCAATACCTGCACCGATTGCAGCAGCAATAGGTTCTTCAATTATTTTAACCTTTGATGCGCCTGCAGCTACGGTTGCGTCAATAACCGCACGTTTTTCAACCTCTGTAACTCCGCTGGGCACACAAACAATAACCTTAGGTCCGATGAGTCTCTGTTTGCAGGAAACTTTTAAAAATTCCTTGAGCATTTTCGCTGTAAAGTCATAGTCGGAAATAACGCCGTCACTGAGAGGTCTTACAGCTATAATATTTCCGGGAGTTCTTCCAAGCATACGCTGAGCCTGAAGTCCAACCGCAAGAGGCTCTTTTGTCAGACGGTTTACCGCAACAACAGAGGGTTCGCGCAAAACAACGCCCTCACCTTTTACATAAACCAGCACCGAAGATGTGCCAAGGTCTATACCTACCTCCTGCATATATTTAAAGCTGATTTTCTTTAAAAATTCCAAATATTTTAGCAATTTTATCTTCTCCTTATCAAAGAGTATACATATATAAATATATTATAAATCATTTTTATGGAATTTGCAACTGTTTTTTTATAAAAAGAAAAAGCCATCCATCGGATGGCTTTAAAGAAATTACATTAGATAATTGTGATTTCTGTTTCTTTATCGAAGATGTGCATTTTTTCAAGTTCAAAAGCAACTGTGATTGTTTCCCCGTGTTTAGCTTTTGTTCTCGGGTTAACTCTTGCGATAAAGTCGTTATCTTCAATCTTGAGGTAAAGGAATGTTTCCGCACCCATTGCTTCTGTTACTGTAACATCAGCTGTGAGGATGCTGTCTTTATATGTTTCGAGGTATACAGGTTCGTCATGAACGTTTTCAGGTCTGATACCGAAAATAACCTCTTTATTGTCATAGCCTTTTTCTTCAAGAATTTTTGCTTTGCCTTCGGGAAGTTTAAGAGAGTTGTTACCAAATGTGATGTAGTAACCATCCTGTTTCTTTTCAAGCATAGCATTTACGAAGTTCATCTGCGGGCTGCCGATGAAGCCTGCAACGAACATGTTTGCAGGATTTTCGTAAAGTTCCTGGGGTTCAGCGATCTGCTGAACGATACCGTCTTTCATACAAACGATTCTTGTACCCATTGTCATAGCTTCTGTCTGGTCATGAGTAACGTAGATGAATGTTGTATCAAGACGTTTGTGAAGTTTATTGATCTCTGTTCTCATCTGTGCTCTGAGTTTAGCATCCAGGTTGGAAAGAGGTTCGTCCATAAGGAATACTTTAGGCTCACGAACGATTGCACGACCGAGAGCAACACGCTGACGCTGACCGCCGGACAGAGCCTTCGGTTTTCTGTCGAGAAGGTGTTTGATATCAAGAATTTCTGCAGCCTGTTCAACACGTCTGTCAATTTCTTCTTTAGGAATTTTTCTGAGTTTAAGACCAAACGCCATGTTGTCATAAACAGTCATGTGCGGGTAAAGAGCGTAGTTCTGGAAAACCATTGCTATGTCTCTGTCTTTAGCAGATACATCGTTAACCAGTTTGTCACCGATGTAAAGCTCACCCATTGAAATTTCTTCAAGACCAGCGATCATACGAAGAGTTGTTGTTTTACCGCAGCCTGAAGGTCCGAGAAGTATGATAAAGTCCTTATCGGCTATTTCCATATTAAAATCTTTAACGGCTTCTACGCCGCCGGGATAAATCTTGTGAATCCCTTTAAGTTCCAAACTTGCCATTTTTAAATTTCCTCCTTAAACATGATTATTCAAATCATCATACTATATATTTTATCACTAAATACTTTTTTTTCAATGGTAAAATTGTTTGAAAAGTGCATTGGCAAATTGTTAAGTTTGCATAATCACTCGTCAATATTCCTCATAGAGAGGGAAATTCGACCCCGTTTTATGTCAATATCCACAATTTTTACTTTTTTTACATCTCCGACAGACAAAAATTCTATAGGATGTTTAATATATTTGTCACAAATTTGTGATATATGCACAAGACCGTCCTGGTGAACTCCTATATCAACGAACGCTCCGAAGTCTGTTATGTTGCGGACAGTACCTGTCAGCACCATACCGGGTTTTAAATTTTCCATGCTCATAATATCACTGCGAAGCACCGGTGCATCAAGCTCTTCACGCGGGTCACGACCGGGTTTTAAAAGTTCGGCAATAATATCATTTGCAGTTTCCATACCAACGCCAAACTGACTTGCCGCTTCCATAAGATTTGCCGACTGGCTGCGTTTTTTAAGTTCTGTAAGATTTCCTTTTTTTACATCATCAAGGGTATATCCGCAAAGCTCAAGAATTTTTTCCGCAAGTTTGTATGATTCAGGGTGAACCGCTGTGTTATCAAGCACATTTTTACCTTCCGGAATCCTCATAAATCCGGCACACTGCTCATAAGCTTTTGCCCCGAGTTTGCTTACCTTTTTAAGCTGACTTCTGTTGTCAAAAGATCCGTTTTCTTCGCGGTATTTTACAATATTATCAGCAACCGTTTTGTTGATGCCTGAAACGAAGGAAAGCAGTCTTGCAGATGCAGTATTTACATCTACGCCGACATTGTTTACGCAGTCTTCAACAACGCCGCCCAGTGCCTCACCGAGACGTTTCTGATTCATATCGTGCTGATACTGACCTACGCCTATTGATTTGGGGTCAATTTTAACAAGTTCGGCAAGCGGATCTTCTGTTCTTCTTGCTATTGAAACCGCGCTCCTTTGTGCAACATCATAATCAGGAAACTCTTCTGCCGCAAGTTCGGACGCCGAATAAACGGACGCTCCCGCCTCACTTACCATAAGATACTGAACTTTTCTGCCCGCTTCTTTTATGGTATTGGCAATGAAAATTTCCGTTTCTTTGGACGCCGTTCCGTTACCTATTGCAATGAGGTCAATGTTATATTTTTCTATAAGTCTGAGCACAGATTTTTTGGCTTTTTCAAGGTCGTGATGGTCAAGTGTGCAGAAAATAATTTCAGTATCAAGCACCTTGCCCGTTTCATCAATAACCGCTGTTTTGCAGCCTGTTCGATAGCCCGGGTCGAAACCCAGAACGGTTTTACCTTTTATAGGTGGCTGAAGCAGAAGCTGACGGAGATTTTTGGCAAAAAGTTCAATTGCTTTTTCCTGTGCCTCTTCAGTGAGATTTCCGCGCACCTCATTTTCAATGGACGGCGCAATAAGTCTGTCATAAGCATCGTCAGATGCGAGTCTTAAATATTCTGTCTCCCCGTCCGGCATTACCATGCGGGCAAGTTTATCTTTCATTACGTCGGCATCAATTTCAATTTTAACGGACAGTGCGCCCTCTTTTTCGCCTCTGTCAATAGCAAGAACTCTGTGATTTGCCACCTTGTTTACAGGCTCTGAAAACTCGTAATACTGACGGTAAACTGTATCTTCTTCGGTGTTCTGTTTTGAAGTCAGCATACCGTTCATGGCAGTAAGATTTCTGATTCTTTTTCTGTATTCGGCATTGTCGGAAATCTGCTCAGCAACAATGTCCATTGCCCCTGCTACCGCATCTTCCACACTTTCAACACCTTTTTCGGCATCTATAAATTCTTCCGCTTTTTTGTCAATATCTGCCCTGTCCGCTCCTGCAGCAATTAAAAGCGCAAGAGGCTCGAGGCCTTTTTCCTTGGCGATTGTTGCTCTTGTTCTGCGTTTGGGCTTAAAGGGTCTGTATAAATCCTCTGTTTCCTGCAGAGTTTTAGCATTTTCTATCGCAAGTCGCAGTTCATCCGTCAGATTTCCCTGCTCGTCAATAATTCTGATAACATCTTCTTTTCTCTGTTGCAGGTTGCGGAGATAGTTAAGTCTTGTTTCAAGCTTTCTTAAAACCTCGTCGTTAAGACCGCCCGTCACCTCTTTGCGGTAACGCGCTATAAAAGGAACGGTGTTTCCGTCATCCAAAAGCTCAACTGTTTTATTTACCTGACTTTCATTTATCTCAAGCTCATCCGCCAGCATTTTAATAATGTCCATTTTTATCCTCCGAAAAGTAAATTTACATATATTATATAATAAATATTATTATTTTTCAAGAATATAGTTGAATTTTTATATTGGCTGTGCTATAATTAGAGTGATATGTTATGTACAAAAATAAAAGGTGATGAGATATGAAAAAATATCCTACAATTATCACAGGAGCACTTCTTCCCATCTACATATTTCTGCTTACAGTTTTGGAAGATTTTCTTCCTTATGAAACACCAAGCGAGATAATTATGTTCATTCTTTGTGCAATAAGCGGAGTAGCAACGACTCTATGCTTAACTAAAAATAATCTGCTTGATTTTTGCATATCGCTGATCCTTCTCATTTTAGCAATAGTCATATCATTTATAATATACATTGTAACCGGTATTTTCGGGTTAATTGTTGGAAATATAGAATTTTTGGGCCTTTCACTTATAGTCATAATACTTTGGTGTTTAATTTTTTGTGCGATTGGTTCAATAGTTGCCGGAGGCATTTCGCTATATAGACAGCTTACAACTAAAAAACACGAACAATAAACAAAATCGAAGGTGGCTTTTATGAAGAAATTTCTGTTTGTATGCACAGGCAATACCTGCCGGAGTCCTATGGCTGAAGGAATATTTGGTAAGCTTGTAGCAGAGAGAGGCATTAAGGCAACTGCGAAAAGCGCAGGGCTGTTTGTGACCGAGTCATCCGCAAGCGTTAATTCACTTGAAGTTTGCAAAGAAAACGGAATTGACATTTCAGGTCATATACCGACCCCAATAAGCGCAGAACTTATAAACGAGGCAGATGTTATACTGACAATGACAGGCTCTCACAAGGCAGCTTTCGGCGGCATGGACAAGGTGTTTACAATTGGTGAATATTTCGGCAATGGCGAAAACATCACCGACCCCTACGGCGGAAGTATTGACATTTACCGCGAAACATTCCGTCAGCTTGTAAATTTGATAGGTAACTACAATGAAGATTGAAATAATGCAGAAAAAGCACGTGCACGCAGTGGCAGAAATTGCATCACAGTCTCTTGCCGAAGCGTGGAGCGAGGATGCTTTTGAAAAAGAAATAGAAAACCCGTCTGCAACTGTTTTTGTTGCACTGCTGGGCGATGACGTTATCGGCTTCGGCGGCGTGCAAACGGTGCTGGACGAGGCTTATATAACCAACATAGCAGTAAATAAAGAGTTTCGCAGGCAGGGCGCCGGCGAGGCACTTTTAAAAGCAATAATAAATAGTTGCGCAGACCTTTCTTTTGTGACTCTTGAGGTGAGGGTTTCAAATTCTGCGGCAATAAAACTTTATGAAAAGCAAGGATTTGTATCTCAGGGGATAAGAAAGAATTTCTATTCTCATCCGACAGAAGACGCAAACATTATGACATTATTTTTAGGAGAATGAAGATGCAGCTTTACGAGGCAGGAAAATATGATGTAATTGTAATAGGCGGCGGCCACGCGGGGTGCGAAGCAGGTCTTGCTGCGGCGCGTCTTGGTGCAAAAACCGCAGTTTTTGCCATTAATCTTGACAGCGTTGCAAATATGCCCTGTAACCCCAATATCGGGGGCACTGCAAAGGGACATCTTGTACGCGAGATTGACGCTCTTGGCGGCGAAATGGGCAGAATGGCGGACAAGACTTTTATACAGTCCCGTATGCTCAATGTGGGTAAAGGACCTGCCGTTCATTCACTTCGTGCACAGATTGACAGAAATGCATACTCCCGCGAGATGAAGCACTGCATTGAGCTTACCGACAACCTTGATCTGCGTCAGGGCGAAATAACTGAAATACTTTTCAATGAAGATAAAAGCGTAAAAGCGGTAGTAAGTCACACCGGTGGTATTTATGAGTGCAAATGCGCAATTATTGCAACAGGCACATATCTCAAAGCCCGCATTATAATCGGCGAAGTTAATTACAGTGGCGGTCCGGACGGAATGTTCCCCGCAAATTCACTTTCCGAGTGTCTTAAAAACGCAGGGATTGAGCTTATGCGTTTTAAAACAGGTACCCCTGCAAGAATCCGCAGAAGCTCGGTAGATTTTTCTGTTATGGAAGAACAGTGCGGCGACGAAAATATCACACCATTTTCTTTCGGCACATCTCCCGACGGGCTTGAAAACAAGGTGTCCTGCTATCTTACTTATACAAGCACCAAGACTCACGATATTATAAGGGAAAACCTGCACCGCTCTCCCCTTTATTCGGGTGTGATTGAGGGTGTAGGACCGAGATACTGTCCCTCTATTGAGGACAAGGTTGTCCGTTTCGCGGACAAGGAACGCCATCAGCTTTTCATAGAGCCGATGGGACTTCACACCGAGGAAATGTACGTTCAGGGATTTTCCTCCTCACTTCCCGAAGAGGTGCAGATGAAAATGCTTCACAGCGTAAAAGGCCTGGAGAACGCACAGGTTATGCGAACAGCTTATGCTATTGAATATGACTGCGTTAATCCTCTTCAGCTTAAAGCTACTCTGGAATTCAAAAACTATCCGGGTCTTTTCGGTGCAGGTCAGTTCAACGGCAGCTCGGGGTACGAAGAGGCGGCTGCACAGGGACTTATTGCAGGTATAAACGCTGCTCACCTTGTACTGGATAAAAAACCGTTTACTTTAAAACGTTCGGACGCTTATATAGGCACTCTGATAGATGACCTTGTTACAAAAGGCACAAATGAGCCTTATCGTATGATGACCTCGCGTAGCGAGTACAGGCTTTTC
>JAZOQS010000109.1:0-5306 GCA_045656205.1 Clostridia bacterium
CTCGGACTTGTCGAATGCAAGCTCAAAGAGCACGGTCTTTTGCATACTTCAAAGCTGGTCGGCGTAAAACAGGGTGACACTGTTAAAATCGGTAATTTCTCGGTAGAATTTATCCATTCAAACCACAGTATTCCCGACGCGGTTATGCTTGCGATTACAACGCAGACCGGAACTGTCATCCACACCGGCGACTTCAAGATTGACCCCACTCCCATTTCCGGCTCAATGATCGACCTTGGACGGCTCGGTCAGCTTGGTAAAAAAGGGGTTCTTGCGCTTTTGTCAGACAGTACAAACGTTGAAAATCCGGGGTATACTCTGTCAGAAAGCAAAGTCGGCATAACCTTTGACGAAATTTTTTCAAACCATAAGAAAAACAGAATTATTGTTGCGACATTTGCATCAAATGTCCACAGAATACAACAGCTTATAAACTCAGCGGTCAAATACAAAAGAAAACTTGCTGTATCAGGCCGCAGCATGGAAAATATCATTGAAGTTGCGTCACAACTCGGATATATCAAAATGCCCAAAGGCACACTGATTTCCATTGACGACATTAATAAGTATCAGCCTCATCAGCTTGTCATCTGCACAACAGGCAGTCAGGGTGAGCCAATGAGCGCGCTTGCAAGAATGTCAACCTCTGAGCACAGAAAGGTTGAAATTGTAAAAGGAGACCTTATCGTAATAAGCGCCAACCCCATTCCGGGTAACGAAACATCCGTTTCAAAAGTTGTTGACGAGCTTTTCAAACGCGGTGCTGAAGTTATTTACGAATCTTCAAATGCAATTCATGTATCAGGTCACGCCTGTCAGGAAGAACTGAAAATTATACTTGGTATTACAAAACCCAAGTTTTTTGTTCCTATGCACGGAGAATACCGACATCTTATTCAGCACGCAAGACTGGGTGAACAGATGGGGGTTAATCCCAAAAATATTTTTGTCACCGGAATTGGTCAGATGCTTGAATTTACAAGCGATTCCGCAAAGGTAGTAAGCTCCGTTCCGTCAGGGAAAATTCTTGTTGACGGACTTGGCGTTGGTGACGTTGGAAATATTGTTCTCCGGGACCGTCAGCATCTTGCACAGGATGGTCTTATCGTAATAGTTATTTCCGTTTCGTCAGATTCGGGCACTCTCGCAGCTTCCCCCGACATTATATCCCGTGGGTTTGTATATGTCCGCGAGTCGGAAGAGCTTATGGACGAAATCCGCGAGGTTGTAGCAAAATCCTTTAACGATGCAAAAGCAAGCGGTATAAATGATTGGTCAACACTCAAACTCAAAGTTAAGCACTCGCTTTCTTCCTTCCTTTATACCCGTACAAAGCGCAGTCCTATGCTTCTGCCTATAATTGTGGAGGTTTAACCGGTGAATACTAAAGACATTAAAGAACAGGCAAAAAAAGCATATAAATTCGACATTAAAAGAAATGCAGGCGTCGAATTTATATCTTTCGCAGTAAAATTCGCAGCTATATTTACGCTTATCACACTTTATATCATCTGCCTCACAAAACTTGGTTCCCCGGCAGCAACCCTGCCGGCAGCCCTTGTTTTACTGGTGGTTTTCGCCATCATATATCTGCTTGTCATAGCTCCGATAAACCTTGGCAGGAATTTTTATTTTTCCAAAGTTGCGTGCGGTCTTCAGCCCGCGACTGACGAAATGTTTCATTTCTACCGCAATTTAAAATCTGCAATCTATGCTTATTTCAGAATTGCGATGGCTATGGTATTTTATACAGTGATTTTCACCGCACTCACAATAGTATATTTCAGGATTTACTTTGTTTTCAGCTCAACCTGGTTTTCACCCTTAAACTTTATTTTTTGTGCAGCCATTGTTGTGCTTTATGCTTTGTGCATAATTGTTACCCATCTGAAATATGCTCCGCTTCCTGTGGTTTATCACAAACACAGTCCTATGACGGCAATTGTATTTGTGGCTAAAACTCTGCGGTTTTCACACGGTGTGAAATCAGATTTGTTTATGCTTTACCTGAGTTTTGCAGGCTGGTATATTTTGGGAATTTTATCTCTCGGTATAGGATTTATCTGGATTATGCCCTATATAAGAATAGCTACCAAAATTTATTTAAACAAATCAATTAACTAAAATTTATATATTGCAAAAAAACCTCTTTTGTGGTACAATGAAAGTAACTACAAAGGAGGTTTTTATTATGATGGACAAAAATGTAAGAGAGCTGCTCAATCAGCAGATTAACAAAGAACTTTATTCAGCATATCTCTATCTCGATTTTTCAAACTATTTTGAAGAAAGAGGGCTTAACGGATTTGCAAACTGGTATTATATTCAGGCACAGGAAGAACGCGACCACGCAATGCTTTTCTATCGTTACCTTTTAAACAATAACGAAAAAGTTACTCTTGATGCAATCGCAAAGCCTGACAAGGTTCTTGACAGCGATATGACTGTACTCAAAGCCGGTCTTGAACACGAAGAATATGTAACTTCTCTCATCAATGATATTTACGCTGCTGCATATTCTGTTAAAGATTTCCGCACAATGCAGTTTTTAGACTGGTTTGTTAAAGAACAGGGTGAAGAAGAAACAAACGCAAACGACCTTATTACCAAAATGGAACTTTTCGGCAGCGACCCAAAAAGTCTTTATATGTTAAACAGTGAACTTGCAGCCAGAGTTTACTCCGCTCCGTCACTTGTATTATAACTTATGGAACTTGTAATTCTGACGGCTTTCGCCGTAGGTGGAGCGACCGTTATAGGTTCGCTTATAGGTTTTATATTCAAATCCATGTCCCACAGATTTTCGGACATAATTTTGTCCTTTGCGGCAGGCGTTATGCTCGCCGCAGCCGTTCTGGGACTTATCATGCCGTCACTTGAATATGGCGGTAAATTCGGTCTTGTTATGACCATCGCGGGGATATTTGTCGGCGCAGTGTTTTTAAACCTTATCGACAAGGTTGTACCTCATCTGCACAAGCTTGCAGGTTCGGATATTGAAGCGCACAACAACAAAAGCTTAAGCAAAGTTCTTTTGTTTGTTATGGCAATAGCGATTCACAACCTGCCCGAAGGAATCGCAACAGGTGTGGGGTTTGGCTCGGGTAACACCGCTCAGGCACTCACAATAGCAGGTGGTATCGCTTTGCAGAACATTCCCGAAGGCATGGTAATTATTGCACCTATGATTGCCGCAGGCATAAGCCCCAAAAGGACTTTCGTCCTGGCGATGATTACAGGGCTTGTAGAGGTTGTCGGAACATTTACGGGTTATTTTGCAGTAAGCATTTCTTCGGCAATACTTCCATTTGCACTGGCTTTTGCCGGCGGAACAATGCTTTATGTTATAAGTGACGAAATGATTCCCGAAACACACGCTCACGGCAGCGAGCGGGGTGCAACATATGCACTTCTTGCAGGATTTTGCCTGATGCTTGTAACAGACGTATTATTAGGATAAAAAAAGGATTAAGCCACACGGCTTAATCCTTTTTGTTTTTTTCTATGAATTCTTTCAGTTTTTCAAAAGTCTGCTGACTGATGTCATGTTCAATTTTGCAGCTGTCCTCATAGGCAGTTTCTTCGTCCACACCTATCAGCATAAGTGCACGGGCAACAACTCCGTGACGTTCAAACACACGCTCGGCAATTTCAAGCCCTTTATCTGTCAGCTGAATACCACCATCTGCATCAATAACAACATAACCTTCCTCACGGAAATTTTTCATCGCCACCGACACGCTCGGTTTTGTAAACCCAAGCTCGTTTGCGACATCTATACTCCTGACACGGCCATTTTTGTTTTTAAGCATCAAAACCGTTTCAAGATAATTTTCTGCCGATTCTTTTATTTTCATACCGGTCAACCTCATAAATCATATTATGAATTAATTGTACCACAAAAGTTTTATTTTGTCAAAATTTATCCTATTACTTTATATCCTTCGTCTTCAACTGTTTTTTTCAGCACTTCATCGGGCACATTTTTCAAAAGTGTCACTATTGCAGAATTTGTCTGGTGGCTTACCTGTGCCTCGCTGACTCCGTCAATCGCTTCAAGTATTTTTTTAACTCTTGCTTCACAGTGCATACACATCATGCCTTCGATTTTCATTGTCTTTTCCATAGTTTTACTTCCTTTTCTCTTTATTTTTTTGTCTTTTTTATTATTCCTTACATCAACAAAATTCAGCCTCAGAGCATTTGTTACCACGCAAAAACTGGAAAGGCTCATAGCCGCCGCCCCGAACATAGGACTCAGTTCCCATCCGAAAAGAGGAATCCATACACCTGCCGCAAGCGGTATACCGATTACGTTATAGGCAAATGCCCAGAACAGATTTTCGTGAATATTTTTAAGAACCTTCCGGCTGAGTCTGATCGCGGCAGTTACATCTTTAAGACTGTTTTTCATAAGAACCACATCAGCAGCCTCTATCGCTACATCAGTTCCTGCTCCGATCGCCATTCCTATATCAGCTCTTGTGAGCGCGGGGGCATCGTTTATGCCATCCCCCACCATAGCTGTTTTTCCCTGCATTTTCATTGTTTTTACCACATTTTCTTTATCAGCAGGCAAAAGTTCGGAAAAAACCTCGTCAATACCCGTAATCTCAGCTACGGCTTGTGCAGTTTTCTTATTGTCTCCCGTCAGCATAACAACTTTTATGCCCATATCCTTAAGCTCTTTTACTGCTTTTGCACTGTCCTCCTTGACCTTGTCGGCTACTGCAATAATCCCTTTAAGTTTGCCCTTTTCGCTGAAATACAGCGGTGTTTTACCTTCTTCAGACAATTTTTCAGCCGTCGTCAAAATCCCGGGCGTTATTTCTGCTTTACCGGAAATAAATTTATAGTTGCCACCGGCAATTTCAACACCGCCGCACATTGCGACAAGTCCATTACCCGGCATGGCATCAAAATTTTCCGTTTCATATAAGGATATTTTTTCCTCTTCTGCTCTTCTGACAACGGCACGCGCGAGCGGATGCTCACTTTTCGCTTCAAGTGAGTATGCAAGACTAAGAAGTTCCTCGCAACTGCAATCCACCGGAATAACATCTGTCACTTCCGGTTCCCCTTTTGTTACTGTCCCTGTTTTATCAAGTAAAACAATTTCTGTTTTCCCCGTCCATTCCAGCGACTGCGCATTTTTAAACAAAATACCGGTTTTTGCACCAACTCCGCTCCCCACCATAACAGCAACCGGGGTGGCCAGCCCAAGCGCGCAGGGGCAACTTATAACCAGCACGGAAATCCCTCTTGCGATAATAAATCCTGCTTCTTTGCCCAAAAGTGCCCATACA
>JAZOQS010000110.1:0-2211 GCA_045656205.1 Clostridia bacterium
CAAAAAATATTAAAATGTCGACCGTCTGGGCAGATCTATAACAGTATAGGTCTGCCCTTTTTCTTTTCAAAACATCAGAAAGGTTGTGTACAAACTTATGAAAAAAATCGGTATTCTCATGGGCAGCGACAGTGATTTGCCCGTAGTTGAAAAAGCTATCACCACTTTACAGGAATTTGATGTTCCGTTTGAAGTGCATGTATTTTCCGCGCACCGCACACCTGTGCAGGTTCGTGAGTTTTCTGAAAACGCACGTGAAAACGGATTTGGTGCAATAATCGCAGCAGCAGGCAAGGCTGCTCATCTTGCAGGGGCAGTTGCTGCCTGCACAACACTTCCGGTTATCGGTATCCCGGTTAAGTCATCCACTCTTGACGGGCTTGATGCACTTTTATCGACTGTTCAGATGCCTTCCGGTCTTCCTGTTGCAACCGTTGCAATTGACGGTGCTGCCAACGCGGCTCTTTTAGCTCTTCAGATTTTATCTGTTTCAGACAGTGACATTGCTGCAAGACTTGATGCACAGAGAAAAGCGGGAGCAGACAAGGTTCTTGCTGCTGATATGAAAATTGCAGATAAATACAACAAGTAAAAATTACACTAAATAATTCTACGGAGGACATTTATGGGCGGCTTTTTTGGAGCAATAAGAAAAGATGACGCAATTTCAGATGTTTTCTTTGGTACAGACTACCACTCTCATCTCGGTACAAAACGAGGCGGTGTGGCTGCATATGATGCAGAAATCGGTCTTCAAAGAGATATTCATAACATTGAAAACTCACCTTTCAGAACAAAGTTTGAGCATATTTTCGAAGAAATGAAAGGGACTTCGGCAATAGGCTGTATCAGTGATACAGACCCGCAGCCACTTCTCATCCGTTCAAACCTCGGCATATTTGCCGTTACAACAATCGGAATTATCAACAATTCCGAAGAGCTTATAGCAAAATATCTTTCAAACGGCGGTCACTTTGGTACAATGACCAGCGGAAAGATAAATTCAACCGACCTGGTTGCAGCACTCATTTCTCAGAAGAATACTTTCGCCGAGGGAATCAAGTTTGCGCAGGAAGTTATAGACGGGACTGCATCAATTCTTATTCTCAAAAACGACGGCAATCTTATTGCCGCAAGGGACAGACTTGGCAGACTTCCGGTCCTGATAGGTAAAAACGAGGATGGGTACTGTGTTTCTTTTGAGTCATTTGCTTATCAGAAGCTCGGGTATGAACACGAAAAAGAACTGGGGCCCGGTGAAATAGTTGAAATTTCTCTCGGCGGGATAACTCAGCTTTCTCCTCCCGGAAAAGAAATGAAAATCTGTTCCTTCCTGTGGAGCTATTTCGGATATCCCACATCCACTTACGAGGGAGTTAACGTTGAAGCCATGAGATATCGCAACGGTCAGATTATGGCACAGCACGACAAAGAAATTGGTAATGCCGAAAACGTTGATTACATTGGCGGTGTGCCCGATTCGGGAACTCCTCACGCAATAGGATATGCAAACGAAAGCAGAATTCCTTTTGCAAGACCTTTTATAAAATACACTCCTACATGGATGAGAAGTTTTACTCCTTCCAGCCAGAAAGAGCGTACAAAAGTTGCCAAAATGAAGCAAATCCCCGTACACGAGCTGATTCAGGACAAGAACCTTCTCTTTGTCGACGATTCTATTGTACGAGGCACACAGCTTAAAGGAACAGTTGATTTCCTTTATGAAAACGGAGCAAAATCAGTTCATATGCGTTCCGCTTGTCCTCCCATTATGTACGGATGTAAATATCTTAACTTCTCCCGTGCAACAAGCGATATGGAACTTATCGCAAGGCAGATTATCGTTGAGCTTGAGGGTGAAGAAGGACTTAACCATATTGACGAATACAGCAGCTCCTCTACCGAGCGCGGTAAAAACTTAAGAGCACGTATTTGTGAAAAACTCAATTTTGCATCACTTGAATTCCAGTCACTTGAAGGTGTTATAAAATCAATCGGTCTTGACGCCGACAAACTTTGCACATATTGCTGGAACGGTAAAGAGTAAAAGAAAGGAAAGATAGAAATGAAAAGTTTTAGTGAAAGTTATAAAAATGCAGGCGTAGATATTACTGCAGGTTACAAAGCAGTTGAGCTTATGAAAACTCATATAGCAAGAACAGTTACTCCCGGAGTTATCGGTGGACTGGGCGGTTTTGGCGGTCTTTTCGA
>JAZOQS010000111.1:0-6054 GCA_045656205.1 Clostridia bacterium
TTAAGTAAGAATTTAGTTACAAATACTGCAGTAAACATACTTACAACAACACCGATAAAGAGTGTGATTGCAAAGCCTTTTACTGTACCGCTGCCAAGAATCCAGAGAACAACAGCAGAAATAATTGTTGTTACGTTAGCGTCAACAATTGCTGTAACCGCTCTGTGGAAGCCTGCATCAACAGATGCGCGGAGAGTTTTGCCGTTTTTCATTTCTTCTTTTATACGTTCAAAAATGATAACGTTTGCGTCAACTGCCATACCGAGTGAAAGAACGATACCCGCAATACCCGGAAGTGTAAGGTTTACGCCAAATACACCAAGAATGAACACTGTGATGATTGTATAAATTGCAAGAGCAACAGATGCAACCACACCTAAAAGTCTATAGAACACTATCATGAATATCATGATGAGAATAAGGCTCACAAGCCCTGCAAGAAGTGCATTCTGGAAGGAGTTCTGACCAAGTGTTGCAGAAACAGTGGAAAGACCCACTTCATTGAGTGCGAAAGGAAGATGACCTGATCTGATAAGGCTTGCAAGGTTGCGCGCCTGAGTTTCAGCGTCTTCTGCGTTACCGATTGTGATAACTGCGCTGCCTTCAGTGATTTTGCTCTGAACTGTAGGAGCAGAAACAACTGCATCGTCAAGGTTGATTGAAATAGCCTGACCAACAAGTCTGCCTGTTGCTTCAGCAAATCTGTCCGCACCTTCTTTGTTAAATTCAAGGCTTACATAGTGCTGATATCCACCGTTTTCGGAAACCTGACCATACTGATAAACAGCGTCATTAATGTGTGTACCTTCAATTACAACAGTTCCGTCCGGTTCTGTGAATGTAAGTTTAGCAACCTGACCGAGCACTTTTGATGCTTCGTTGGGGTCTTTAACATCAGGGAGCTCAACTCTGAATCTGCCGTTACCTGTGTAGGTAACAACTGCTTCGGTATATCCCTGTGCGGTTGCTCTCTGACGGAGAATTGCAACTGTTGTGTCAACATCATCTGTTGAAATGTCATTTAAATTGCTGTCGCCTTCAACTGCCTGGTATTCAACGTAAGAACCGCCCGCAATGTCAAGACCAAGCTTAACATTATCTTTAAGCGGAACAAGCTGATAAGTTCCGATTGTAAATCCGGGAACTGTCACAACAACCAGAGCAGCAATAACAACGAGCGTCAGCAGAAGTTTTACAATGCTACTTGCTTTCATTGTTTGTGCCTCCTTGTAAATTGTCTTTAAGTTTTTATTTTACTGTAAATTTTCCATACTTTCTGCGCGGCCGTGAATTAAAACCTGCAATAGCACCAAAAATTCCCACCATTACGCCCGTAATAAGCAAAAACAGGAATTTCAGGCTAAATAGCGGCAGACTTCCTGTCAGAAGCCCCACTATAAGCATTAATATACTTATGCCCGCTCCGTAAAGTGCGCCCGAGTATATCGCAGGCATACTGCAGAATCTCCCCATAAGATAAGACACTGCAAGCTCCACTGCCACAAAGGCAAAGCCGGAAATAAATGGGAATGTGCTCTGAGACAGAGGTGTAATTAAAAATATTACAGCTACAAGAGCGAATATTAAAAATATTAAAATGAAAGAAATCAGCCAATAGGGCAGGAAAAACAACAGAAGTTTTTTTGCCTTTTCGCCGGCTGCACTTTTCTCTTTTCCTCTTCTCGTCATAGCACTACCTACTTATCTTCTACATATTTAAGTACGTCTTTGATAGCCCACTTTTCAATTTCCAGAGGAGTCTTGTCCATCTTGGAAGATTCAATGAAAAGTCTGTCATCTTTAATTTTTGTAACTGTTCCGCGGATGCCTCCGATTGTTAAAATATCGTCACCCACCTGAATAGCATTAATCATATCTCTGGTCTGTTTTTCCTTTTTCTTTTGGGGTCTGATAAGGAAAAAGTAGAACACTACAAAAATAACCGCGAGATATAAAATGGTCATAATTGAACCGTTATCCATGTTTTTTACCTCCATTTTTTCATTAATATTAATATTATACAATTTTTATATCAAATAATCAAGTCTTTTTTCCAATTGAAATGAAATTTTAACAATTTTTCCCGGACCTCTCGTCAAGATAGCCGTTGATTTCCGCTCCGATAACGAAAATCACCCCTACAAAGTATATCCATACAAGTGCAACAAACACCGTTCCGATATACCCGTAAATGGACTCTGAACTTGTTGCGAAAGTGACATACCATCCGAACCCTGCCGAAAGGGCCATAAAGCAAAAGAGGGCAAAAACCGTTCCCGGCACAACGCTTGCAAAAGTAATCTTTTTATGCGGGGTAATCCTGTACAAAAGTGCAAGCACCAAAAGCATAACAAATATCACAAACGCCCATTTTAAAATAAGGACAGCGCCCACCATATCCGAAAGGTTTAAAATGTCCAGTATAAAGTCCACCGGTTTTTTTGAAAATAATATAAACAGAGCCGCCGATATCAGCATAAGCCCGATACATATAACCGTCACTCCAGACACCGCAAGACTGCTGATAAAAGACCTGCCTGATTTTATTCCGTAGGCCTTGTCAACAGCCTGCTCCATAGACCTTATAACTCTTGACGCAAGATAAACCGTCGATATGATACCAAAAGATAAAATCCCTATCGAGTTCTGCCCCGAAATATATTCCATATAAGAAGTTATAAGGCTTATTATATCTTTCGGAAACACCGGGTTTAAAAGGGATATAACATCCACCGCCGAAAGGTGCAGCTTTTGAATAAGGAAGTTCATAAAAACTATGAACGGAAAAAGGGACAAAAACCCGAAATATGCTATCTGTCCCGCAGTCTGTGCAACATCATGTTCGCCATAACGGACAAACATTGCTTTTATAAAAGTTTTAAAATTATTCAAACTTTCACCTCACCAACTGATTTTAGGGTTATTCCGTCTGTTTTTCTCATTATTGTCACGTATCTGCTGACCTATTTCCTCTTCCACCCTGTCAAGGTCGGACAAAAGCTGACGTGCAGATATGCGAAGTGCACCGCTGCCGAGGATTATCAGCTGTTCAAGATTGTCGGATGTCGCAACCTGAACACGATTGTTTTTAGAAAGCTGATAGCTTGTTTTTTCAATATAGCTGTCAGCCGTTTCCGCTTCTTTGGTGTAAACTATGCTGATGCCATTTTCCGTTTCAACCTCACGATGTTTTCCGCTGACGCGGTAAGCATCAAACACCACGATAACCTCGCAGTCTCTGAGTGCTCTGTAAGCGCACATTTTCAAAATCAGCATATTTCTTGCCATCTCGAGATTTTCATCAGCAATTTTCTTAAGCTCATCACTTGCAAAAATTATGTTGTACCCATCCACAAGCAAATATGTTTTATCATATTTTTTCGGTTTTGATGCCGGCGAGGAAGATTTTTGCGGAGTTTTATGGGTTTTCATTTTCCCCGGAAGCTTCCGCTCAATTTTCCCGTAGGTGTGCTCGTAAATACGAATAAGCTCTTCCTCACTTACCGATTCAGCCCGTCTTCTCTCGGGCAGAACCGCAAGCTCCTCATCGGCAGATTTTTTATCCGCCTGATATGGCAGATGCATATAATCTTCCACTTCATCCCATTTCACCACAAATCCCGCTCCGTGAGTGCAGAAGACCGAATCAGGCGTATTTGCAAGGTCCGCCTCAGGGTCATATCCCATTTCCGAAATGGCCTTTTCCGCCTCAACACACTGCTCATATCCGCTGAGCCGGAGCGTAAGATGTCCAAGTCCTTTGGTATATGCAGTAACCTCTTTCTGATAGTCCCATATTTTTGACACGGGCGCACTTCCGCAAAGTTTTGAAAATTCCCCGTCCGTCTCCGGCATATCCATTTTACCGCTCATTTTTTCGACATCGGTCATCGCTCTGCCAAGATATTCCGTCGGCAGCTCAAGTTCAAATCTGTACCAGGGTTCAAGCAGAATATTTTCTGCCCGCATCAGCGCGTGTCTTATTGCACGATAGGTCGCCTGGCGGAAATCTCCTCCCTCGGTGTGTTTAAGATGAGCTTTCCCCGAAACAAGATTTATTTTAACATCTGTAAGTGGCGAACCCGTCAGCACACCAAGATGAGTTTTTTCGGAAACGTGCCCGAAAATGAGCCTTTGCCAGTTTTTCGCAAGCTCATCCTCACTGCATTCTGATGAAACGGTAATGCCCGATCCTCTTTCAGCAGGCTCTATCATAAGATGCACTTCCGCATAGTGACGAAGCGGTTCAAAATGACCTACCCCCTCAACCTTGTCTGCAACCGTTTCTTTGTATAAAACCGAGCCCTGAACAAAATCTATGTCTGTGTCAAAGCGTTCTTTTATAATTCTTTTGAGGATTTCACACTGAACTTCCCCCATCAGGCTCATGTGGATTTCGCCAAGCTGCTCATTCCACAAAACCCGAAGCTGAGGTTCTTCCTCTTCCAGCACCCGAAGTTTTTTCATCACAACAGCACTGTCCGAGCCGTCATTTATCTGTATTTTATAAAGAAAAACCGGTTCAAGCGCAAATTCTTCGGTGGTTTTTTCACTGCCGAGACCTTGACCCGCAAAAGTTTTTGTAAGTCCCGTCACGGCACAGACCATGCCGCTTTCCGCCTCATCAACAGTTTTAAACTTATTCCCCGAATATATTCTGATGGAATTTATTTTTTCTTTCCACTCATTTCCGTCTTTATCCGTCCCCGATATTTCCTCTCTCACTTTTACGCTTATGCCGCAGATTTTCATATGAGTCAGGCGGTTGCCATTTTCATCCTGTGTGATTTTATAGACCTTCGCCCCAAATTCATCTTTCTTGTCCGGCGCGAGAGTGTACTCATCAAAAATCTTTAAAAATTCGTCAACACCCTCCTGCTTTAATGCCGAACCGAAAAAGCAGGGGAATATTTTTCTCGATTTTATAAGCTTTAAAATATCCTCTTTATCGACTTTCCCCGTTTCAAGAAAACTGTTCATTGCCTTTTCGTCCGACATGGCAATACTTTCATAAAACCTGTCATTTCCGAGGCTTGTAAAATCCACACAATTTTCGTCAAGTTTGGCTCTGATGTTGTGCAAAAGTGCATTGGCATCATAGCTTGATATGTCCATTTTGTTTACAAAAATGAACACCGGAATGTTATTGTTTTTAAGTATATACCAAAGGGTCTGGGTATGACTCTGCACTCCCTCACTTCCACTCACAACCAGAATGGCGTAGTCAAGAACGGACAGAGTCCTTTCGGTTTCTGCCGAAAAGTCCACGTGTCCCGGAGTGTCCAGCAGGGTGATCTGACTCTTTTCAGTCTTTAAAACCGCCTGTTTGGAGAAAATGGTAATTCCGCGTTCGCGTTCTATTTGATTGGCGTCAAGAAAGGTATCCCCATGGTCAACTCTGCCCCGTTTTCTAATCTCCCCCGCCGAAAATAAAAGCCCTTCGGACAGGGTGGTTTTGCCCGAGTCAACGTGCGCGAGGATTCCCGTCACGATTTTCTTCATATTTCCACCTTAATTTTACATTGATAAGAACATTGTAACATAAAAAAAACATTTTGTAAAATATTATTTCCTGTGTTGAAAAATTCATCAGTTTATGATATAATTGATGCATAAAGAATTTTATTGCATAAAATTCTTAAGAGCTAACAGCAAAGGTGGTTAATTCAAATGAAAAACATTTCTGATATTGATAAATACTTTAAAGTTAAAACTCCCGATAAAAAAGAGGAAATGAAATATTTTAGTGTCCTTGAATCTCCGTTTAAGATTTACGGCGTTTTTTATGATGACGGAAAATTCCGTCGTATTCCCGAAAAAGTTGCGGAAAAAGTAAACGCCGGCGTGCTTTACACTCATGCATACACCACCGGCGGAAGAGTTCGTTTCAAAACCGACAGCCCTTATATTGCGATACAAATGACAACAGACAAATTCGCCACCGTTTCCAACCAATCCCTTTCCGGAACGGCAGGCTTTGACTTATATATTGACAATAAGCATTTCGGCACTTTTATGCCTCCATACAGTATGAAAACCGGGTATGAAAGCATG
>JAZOQS010000112.1:0-10774 GCA_045656205.1 Clostridia bacterium
GTTTTTCGGGATTGCTGCCCGAAATGTCACGAATCATTTCCGCATAGGAACGATTGATAGTGAGTGGAGTTCTCAGGTCGTGAGAAACATTTGCCACAAGGTCTCGCCGCAAAGCGTCTGTTTTTGAAAGCTCGGAAGCTGCGTGGTTGAGCGAATCGGCGAGCTGATTGATTTCTGCATATCCGCCGTGCTCAAATGTAACATTATAGTTTCCACCGGCAAATTCTGCCGCGCTCTTTGTCATATTGGATATGGGTTTTGAGAGTTTTTTTGCAATGAAATATGAAAGAGCAAGGGAAACAATAAGTGAAAATATCGTAACCAAAAGAAGCTGGGTTTTCAACACCTGAGTTGTTGAATTCATGGGTGAAAGCGGCGAATTCAAACAAAGGTAAAGAGTGCTGGTGGAATCCGATTTGAGTTTTGCACCGAAAATAACCGAGTTGTATCTTCTGGACGAATTGGTCCATATAAACGAAACGGTGTCGCCGGAAGAACGGTTAATGCGGGAAACAATTTCCGGAAAAACCTGATATGACCCCGGAGAATCCGGATAAAACACAACATCGGCGCCATAAAGCGGGTTGCCATATTCGTTATACACGCCCACCGACAGACCATGATTGAAATGGGCGTTTAAAATTATTTCGGTAAGGGCGGTGGGGTCTTCGTTATATTCCCGGACGATTTTTTTGCCGGTACGGGTTATTTCGCTCATTTTCATGGTTTCATAAAAGCTGTTTAAAAACAGGATTTGCATAAGCCATAAAATGCCGACTATTATAATGGCGAAAAGCACGAAATAAAACCACAATTTATGCCCCAAAGAAAAGGTTTTGCGAGCCAATTTCATCACCTTAATCCTCAAATTTGTAACCAAGACCGCGGAGAGTTACTATATGATCGCGATATTTTCCGAGACTGGTACGAAGCATTTTGATATGTGCGTCAATTGTGCGGTCGTCTCCGTAAAAATCAAAGCCCCAGACATCTTCGAGAAGTTTTTCGCGGGAAAGGGCAATGTTTTTGTTGCGGACAAGATAAAAAAGAAGCTCATATTCTTTGGGAGTCATATCTGCTTTTTTGCCGTCCACAAAAACATTTCTGCCGGGAATGTCTATTTCAAGACCGTCAATTTTTATAATATTTTCATTTTTAGCCGGTTTGTTTCTGCCGATGATTACCTTGACGCGAGCCATAACTTCTTTAGGAGAAAAAGGCTTGACAACATAGTCATCTGCACCAATTTCAAATCCGAAAAGCTTGTCATATTCCTCGCTGCGGGCAGAAAGCATAAGAACAGGCGTGTCAGAAAATTTCTTAATCTCTTTGCAGGCTGAAAAACCGTCAAGCCTGGGCATCATTACATCCATGATAATAAGGTCAAATGATTGCTCGCGGCAAATATTTACGGCTTCCATACCGTCCTTTGCTTCGACAACCTCATAACCTTCAAAGGTAGCATACTCTTTTAAAACCTCGCGGATTTTATCTTCCTCGTCAACTACAAGTAAACGATACATAAAGCATCTTCCTTTCCAAATCTCCTATTGATTATTTTAATCCTCTTTCTGATAAACCTGATTTTCGTCCCAGAGCTGCTCTAAAGTTTCAAAGCTTTTGCAAATCTGGTCCTTTCTGTTAAGTCCCAGTGCAACAATAAGTGAGTTTACAAGACTGAAAGGTGCTGCCACAGAGTCCACAAAGCATACCATGTTGCTTGCGGCAATGAGGGTATGTGTTGCGTGTGTTGTAATGGGGGAGGCTGGAGAGTCTGTTATTGCTATGATTCCGCTGCCCCGTTTTGCAGCATGTTCGGTTGCCGCAACGGCACGTTTTGCATATCTCGGGAAACTTATTACTATAAGAACATCTTCACTGCCGATGTTTATCAGCTGCTCGGAAATTTCGCTTAAGCTGTTTGTTTCAACGAGATGAACATTGTCAGACATAAATTTAAGGTAATGTGCCAGAAATCCTGCCAGGGATGAGGAACTTCTGAGACCGAGAATGTATATTTTCCGTGCGTTTAAGATCATATCCACCGCACCGTTAAACGCATCGGTATCAAGCTCTGCCATTGTCTTGCGGATGTTGTGCAGGTCGGACTGCATAACTGTTTTTACTATATTATCATTTCCGGCAGTTTTTGAGAGGGACAGTTCTATTCTCTGCAGGGTGGTAAGTCTGCCTTTTATTATTTCCTGAAGATTATACTGAAAATCAATATATCCGTCAAACCCAAGCTCGGAAGCAAAACGCACAACAGTAGATTCACTTGTATTTACTGCCTGACCGAGCTTTGCAGCTGTCATAAATGCGGCTTTATCATAGTCGGTAAGTATAAAATCAGCAATTTTTTTCTGACCTTTACTGAATGTGGGGTAAAGTTCTTTGATGGTTTTAAGTAAGTCGTTCATTTTGTGCCGCCTTTCAGGACTTTTTTGCAATATAGAAAACTTTTTCCGATGTTCTTACGGGTTTGTCAAAGGACACATCATCAAAACATTCCAAAAGCTCAAAACCGCATTTTTTCAGCAGTTTACGGATGTAGGCATCGGTATATGCCCTCTGATAATGTGTTTCTGTCCGTCGGCAATAGTTTTTGCCGTCTTTTATGAAAAAGTTGAGTGTAAATTCACATATGCCGTAGTCGGGGTCAAAAACATTTTCCCAGCTGTAAAACGCTTTGTCGCTTTCGCCGCAGAAAGTGTTGCCGGGGAGAATGTTTTTAAGTTTATAGGCCGTATTTATATCAAAAATAAAAAGTCCGTCCGGGTCGAGATAGTTGTGGACAAGACGGAAAGTCTGCTCCAATCCCTGTTCGTCAACAACATAATTGAGACTGTCTAAAAGGCTTATGGCCGCACCGACAGTTCCGTAAAGTTCAAATTCTTCCATAGGCTGATTAAGATACAATATATCAAGCCCGTCCTTTTCCGCTTTATCGGCAGCAACAGAGAGCATTTCTGCTGACATATCAACGCCAATCATGGAATAACCTTTTTTTGCAAGAAGAGATGTCACCGTGCCAGTTCCGCAACCCAGATCCAGAATAAGTTCGGGGTCTTTACCATATTTGCGGAGAAGCTTGACAATGTAATCCGCCCGTCGTTCATATTCCACATCCTCGGTAAGACTGTCATAAATTTCGGCAAAAACCGAATAGGGATTTGATGGGGGAGCGGCTGTTAGCGATGTCAGATCAAGCCCGCTGTCAATAAGTGCGTCCTTTACCTTGGATACGATAATGGCACTGCTGTCGCATGATGCGGCTATGTCGCTGGCGCTTTTTCCCTGTTCGTACATAAGCGCGGCGTCCAGCCTGTCCGACAAAACGGCCTGCTCATCGTCAGATAAAATGACGTCAAAAGCCTTGGCGGTGGTATCCTCATCATTGATATTTGCAAATAATCTGTATAATAAGTTGTTATCTTTCTGCATATCCAACACCTAAAAAATATTCCTGTGCATTAATGCACAGGAATATTATATCACAAACTTAAATGAATTTCAATATTTACTTTTTCCATGTATGACGTGAAAAAAGCAGAAGTATCGGGAAAATTTCAAGTCTGCCGATGAGCATATTAAGTGATAAAATCACTTTTGAAAAAGCAGAAAAAGCACCGAAATTCTGCGTCGGTCCAACTCCGCCGAGACCGGGACCTATATTGTTTATTGCGGAGATAACGGCAGTAACATTGGTGGTGAAATCAAAGTTATCCACGCTTATCAGAAGAACCGAAGCCATAAGAATTACAAAATAGGAAACGATAAATACGTTTATAGAACGTACGGTTTCGTGTTCGACAAGGCGGCTATCGATTGTGATTTTATGAACACTTCTTGGCTGTGCGGCAGTTTTTATTTCCTTGACAATGCTTTTTAAAAGCACTAAAATTCTGGAAACCTTTATACCACCGCCCGTACTTCCCGCACACGCGCCGATGAACATCAGAAGAACAAGCACGGATTTTGAAAGCTCGGGCCAGGCATCGAAATTCGCCGTGGCATAACCTGTTGTTGTTATAATTGAGCCAACCTGAAATACGCTGTGGCGAAGTGTTTCGCCAAGACTACCGAAGAGATGTCGGCAGTTAAAAGCGATTATCAGGGTTGCAAATAATATTACTCCAAAATAGGTTTGGAGTTCTGTTGATTTAAACACAGATTTGATTTTTCCGCATAAAATCAGATAATAGAGAGAAAAATTCACACCGAAAAGAATCATGAACACCGCAACCACAATCTGAATGTATGAAGAGTATCCGGCAATACTGTCGTTCCTGATGCCGAATCCACCTGTTCCGGCAGTGCCGAATGCTGTGGTTAAAGCGTCAAACAGGGTCATTCCGCCGGCAAGCAGGAAGATTACCTCAATCAGCGTCATACAAAGATAAATTGTATATAAAATTCCGGCAGTTCGTTTAACTTTGGGAACAAGCTTGCTTACTGCAGGACCGGTGCTTTCCGCACGGATAAGATGCAGGTTGTGTCCTCCTGAAAGAGGGAGAATGGACACTAAAAACACAAGCACACCCATACCACCAATCCAGTGAGTAAAGCTTCTCCAAAAAAGCATGGATTTGGGAAGTGACTCAACATCTGAAAGAATGGACGCGCCAGTTGTGGTAAAACCGGAAACGGTTTCAAACAGTGCATCAAAAAAGCCCGGAATTGAGCCTGAAATGATGAAGGGGAAAGAGCCGAATATACTTAGTATAATCCAGCTGAGCGCAACTGTTATAAACCCTTCTTTGGCATACATAACCTTGTTTTTCGGACTCTGGAATGTAAGAGGCACACCAACAAACAGGCAAATCACTATGCCCAGTAAAAAGGACAGAATGCCGCTGTCATTATAAATAAGAGCACATATGAGAGGAAGCACCATAGCGGCTGCTTCAATATTAAGTACCCAGCCAAGGGTATAAAAAATCATTTTATAGTTCATAGTAGCCTCTTTACTTTAAAATATCTCCAATGTCGTTAAAGCCTTTGTGAGTTGTAACAACAATAACATTATCGCCGGGCTGAATAACATCACTGCCTCGCGGGGTTATAATCTGACCTCTGCGGTTGATGCAGGCGATAAGAGTGTTGTCTTTAATGTCAAGCTTTTCAAGGGTAATTCCCGAAACAGGGCTGTTTTCCGCAATGCGGAATTCAAGAGCCTCTGCTTTTCCGTCTAAAATAAGGTGCATTGTTTCAATGTTGCTGCCGATGGAGTTGTGCATAGCACGAACGAATTTTACAATATATTCGGCAGTCAGGTCTTTGGGATAAATTACAGTGCCCAGATCAAGACCGTTTACAACATCGTCATATTCAATTCGGTTTACTTTGGTGACAAGTTTTGCATCCGATTTTGATTTTGCAAAAAGGGAGAGAAGAACATTTTCTTCGTCTATGTTGGTAAGTGCAACAAAAGAGTCTGCATGCTCAAGTCCCGATTCAAGAAGAAGCCGTCTTTCGGTACCGTCACCATTTATAACTGTTGCTTTGGGAAGAAGCTGACAGAGAAGGTCACATGTTTCAGGTTTTTTCTCAATAATTTTTACTTCTATACCCGTCTGAAGCAATCTGTGAGCAAGGTAATATGCAATGGGTCCGCCGCCGACAATAATGGTGTTTTTAACACTGTCGGTACGGATTTTGATTTTCTTGAAAAAGTCGGTTGCATTTTTCACAGAAGAAACAATGCTTATGAGGTCACCGGCTTTCATAACGAAATTACCGCCAGGGATAAATGCATCTTCTCCACGTTCAACGCCACAGACGAGAATGTCACAGTTAAGACGCGAGCTCATATCCATAATTTTAAGATTATCGAGAACAGAGCCTTCGGGAATGCGGAATTTAAGAATTTCTATTCTGCCTTTGGAGAAGGTATCAATCTGGATGGCAGAAGGGAAACGGAGTATTCTTGCGATGGTATGTGCCGCAGTAAGCTCGGGGTTTATAATCATTGCAAGACCAAGGTCTTCCTTGAAAAGATGAACCTCTTTTACATAGTCAGGCTTTCTGACTCTGGCTATGGTCTGGCAGTTACCAACTTTTTTGGCAATAAGACATGTCAGAAGATTAAGTTCATCCGACCCGGTGACAGATATTAAAATATCTGCATCGGCAACTCCTGCCTCGGTTAAAATGTCAATACTCGTACCGCTACCGCACACGCCCATTATGTCATACTGATTTGTCAGGTCCTGAATAACGTTGTAACGCAAATCAACAACGGTTATATCGTGCAGATTTTCCTGACTTAACTTTGCGGCAAGGGTCTGGCCCACTTTACCGCATCCGACAATTATAATTTTCATATACTAATCCTCGTTTTTTATTTATAATATGTCCAAACAACTGTCGGTAAACCGGCTGAGTTCAAACATATATGAATATATAAGTGAATTTTTCATCATCAGTTTTGAAATGTATCTCACTCTGTCGACAAACTTTCCGTCAAGGTCTGACAGAGTCATCGCTTTTGCAAGCGGGCAGATTCCTTTTCCGCGCGGGTCCATAATCAGCTGAAGTTCGCCGCTTATGTCAATGTATGGGAAAAGCGGGAAAATTCTGCAGGAAAGCGGACGGAGCGCACGGGCACATTTGCCGTTGCAGCTGAAAAAATCAACTTTCCCACCGGCAAGAACAAGGCCGCTCTTTTGTATTTTCGCCCAATCGGGCAGGGTTTCATACATAACTTTTTCGCCGGGAAAAAGATACATTCCTGTTTCATCATCACCCTTGCAACAACTGCCGTCGCAAAGCTGACCGCAGTCAATGGGCAGAGGAGTGACATTTTCCGTTACTTTGTAGATGTAAGAATAAAAATCTTTGAAATTCAATGGGAGCTCCTTATCAAAAAAAGACAGCAATCAGCTGTCTTTTTACTATTAAATATAATTTTCAGCACAGAGAAGCTCTGCGAGCAGGACAGCACCGCCGGCTGCGCCTCTGAGTGTGTTGTGTGACATACACACAAATTTGATTGTGAACTGGTTGTCTCTGCGGAGTCTGCCGATTGTAACAGCCATTCCGTTTTCAACATTTCTGTCCAGCTTTGTCTGAGGTCTGTTGTCCTCTGTGAAATAGTGGAGGAACTGCTTGGGCGCGCTGGGGAGATTTAATCTCTGTGCAGCACCTTCGTAGCTTTCCCACAGTTTGATGATTTCTTCGTCAGAAATTTCCTTTTCAAATTCAGCAAAAACTGCTGCCATATGACCGTCACTTACAGGAACTCTTAAACACTGAGCAGTAATGAGAGGAGAAGTTGCGTGAACAATTTTACCATTTTCAACTCTGCCCCAGAGTTTCATAGGTTCTTTTTCGCTCTTTTCTTCTTCGCCGCCAATGTAAGGAATGATATTATCAATAATTTCGGGCATTGTTTCAAATGTTTTGCCTGCACCGGAAATTGCCTGATATGTACAAACGGCAACGCGTTTTAAACCATAGGAAAGAAGGGGATGAAGTGCGGGAACATAGCTCTGGAGTGAGCAGTTTGATTTAACCGCAATAAATCCTTTTTTTGTGCCGAGACGTTTTCTCTGGTCGTGAATAACCTCGATATGTTCGGGGTTGTTTTCGGGAACAACCATGGGAACGTCCTCTGTCATACGGTGAGCACTGTTGTTTGAAACAACGGGGATTTCCGCTTTTGCATATTTTTCTTCCAGAGCTTTGATCTGGTCTTTGGGCATATTAACTGCGCAGAAAACAAAATCAACCTGGGAAGCGATATAATCAATATCAGCTTCCGCATCGTAAACGTTCATATTTTTAACATATTCGGGAAGCTCTGTCTGCATAGCCCAACGGTTGCCGATAGCTTCGCCGTAGGTTTTACCTGCGGAGCGGCTGCTTGCAGCTAAAAGAGTAATCTCGAACCAGGGGTGTTTGTCTAAAAGAGTGATAAATCTCTGACCAACCATTCCGGTTGCGCCAATAATTCCTACTTTGTAATTTTTCATTTTCATCATCCTTATATTAAAGTTATAGTCATCTTGTATAATGATATAATATTATACCACGATGGAGCTTCAATGTCAAGAATCAATAATTTACTAAAGGGTTTTTGGAGTTTTTGTCGAATATAATATTTATGCATTTTCCGGAGGAACAGATATGAAACTTAAATATATTATACTTACCATTATTTTTGCAGTCAGTATGGCAATGAGTGCGACTGCAAAGGAAAACCCTCTCCGCGTGGGACTTTTTTATGGGTCAACGGCAAAGGAAACGGTCACAGTTTCCTCTGAAACAGGTTTTGAAACCCTTCAGCAGGAGGACCTTGGAGAAAGCTTTGTTGCAAAGCTTTCGGAGGGCAACATAGTTTTACATAGCACTACTGATGACAGCGTAATTTTTGAAGGCGTTGATGGTGCCGAGCTTAAAGCAGTTGCGCGTGACGCTGTGTTCACGGTGGAGGGCAAAAAGTACAGAGGCAACGTTATTTTCCGTCCGCACGACGGGAAAATAACCGTTATAAATGAGGTTATGCTTGACGATTATGTTTGCGGAGTTGTTGCAGGAGAAATGCCCTCGAGCTGGCCGGTGGAAGCACTTAAGGCACAGACGGTTGCGGCAAGATGTTATGCCCTTAAATCACTCAGCAAGCACGCAGATTTCGGTTTTGACCTTTGCTGCACCACAAACTGCCAGGTTTACGGTGGCATAGCGTCTGAAACAGAGCGGACAAATAAGGCAGTAGAAGAAACTGCCGGCATTGTTGCATCATACGACAATAAGGTTGTGGACACGCTCTTTTCATCATCAAACGGCGGATATGTTGAAGCGGCAGAAAATGTATGGGGTGGAAGCTATCCCTATTTCAAGACATTCAAAGACGAATATGAGAAAACCGATGAAATATCCGGTGCGGTGTGGACGGTGTCTTTTACGCCCGGAGAGATAAAAGAAGAGCTTAAAGAAAACGGTGTTGACATAGGGGATATAATTAATATGGAAGTTGTTAAAACTTCCGAGTCGGGCAGAGTGCTGGAGGTTAAAATTACCGGTACAACCGGAACGAAAAGTTATACCAAAAGCTATGCGCGGACTTTTTTAGGTCTTAAAAGCCAGATGTATACAATCAAAGCACCCGAAGGGTCTGCCGTTTACGGGCTGAGCGCATCGGGGCAAAACAAGGTATCGGGAGAATATTATATTCTCACAGCCGAGGGGATTGATACCAGGAAAGCTGCGTCCGGTGACGGCAAATATGTCATCAGCGGCAGAGGATACGGTCACGGTGTAGGAATGAGTCAGTGGGGCGCGAGATATATGGCTGAAGCGGGCCGCACATATGAAGATATTATAAAATACTATTTCAAAGGTGCGGAACTTAAAAACTACTCCGAATTATACAGGAGTGATGTCGAAGAGTGAGTTTAAAACCGCCCAGTTCTGCGGGAAAGGACGCAGTAGATCCCAGTATCCTATGCCACGGAATTTATACTCGTTTGCAAGGCGGAGTTTGGCATCTATGCTTCGTGCATCCTCAAACCATACCTCGTGAGAAACACCCGCCTCGTCGGTATATCTGAACCAGGGGGATTGTGCTGTGGTGTCGTAATTTATTTCGGCACCGTAAGTGCGGGCAAGTTCAATTGCGCGGACGTTTGAAATTGATGTAGCGGCCGTCTGACCCTGAATAAAGGGAAGAGGCCAGTCGTAACCGTAAGTCGGTATGCCGAAAAAGATTTTTTCGGGAGAAATGCGGGAGACGGCATAGTCCAGTACGCGGCGGACGGAATTTATAGGCGCAACTGCCTGGGGCGAGCTGTATTTATATCCCCATTCGTAGGTCATCAGGAACACATAGTTTGCCGCATCGGCAAGCTTTGCGTAATCGTGACCCTCGTATAAAAGACCGGGCTGAGTGTCCGAAGTCTTTGGTGCAAGAGCAACCCAGACCGGATAACCTGCAGGATTTAAAACACCGGCGACAGTTGAAACAAAATCAGCATAATTTTGAGCTTCAGCTCCGCCTAAATATTCAAAATCAATGTCCAGACCCTGATAACCCTTGGTCTGGATATTTTTTAATATTGACTGAGAAATGGACTCTATTGCCATTTCAGAGTCAAAGAGCATAGATGCGCGCTGTGTGCTGAAAACATCCTGTTCCGTTAAAGTGGACAGGTGCATAATGGGGGCAACACCATATTCGTTTGCCATTTCAATAAGACGGCTGTCTCCTAAATTTACAAGGCCGCTTCGCTCGCTTATTCCGTATGTGAACGGAATAAGGTAGGAAAGGTATGGTAGCGTTTCTCTCAGAAGATAATCCGAAATAAATGTATATGAATAAGCAGAAACGTAAATTGACCCGAGCTTTTCGCCCTCATAGCTTATAACGAGAAGCTGACCGGGATAAAGTGAGCCAATTCCGCCAAGTTCATAGTTGTTGCGGAAAAGCTCATTTGTTGATATGCCATACTGTTCTGCAATGGAGAAAACAGAGTCTCCGGGAGCGACAACGTGAGTCACGTCGGGAAAAAGAATTACAAGCGACTGACCGACTACCAGCACAGTATTAAGCGTGTAGCCGTTATCAAGCATCATCCTTGTAGGGTTTACTCCAAACCGCTCTGCTATTGATGCGGGGGTGTCGCCGGGACGGACTGTATAAATAACCATAGAACTTCACCTCATACAATAAGTATGCTTGATTTTGCCAAAAATGTATGATATTATAAAACTACCAATCAAACGGAGGGAATATATATGAAAAAAACACTTATTTGTCTGATGCTTGTGATTT
>JAZOQS010000113.1:0-9161 GCA_045656205.1 Clostridia bacterium
GATATTAAAACTATGACAATGAATGGCGTTTATGCTATGAGTGCCATTACTGCTCTTACTGCTCAAAATACACTTGGAGTAAGAGCAATTTTAGAGGTGGCACCTGATTTTCTCAAGGAACAACTTGATGCCGTATTTGAAGACATATTCCCTGATAGCGTAAAAATAGGAATGGTATCATCAAGTGAGCTGATAGATGTAATTGCAGAACGGTTAAAGTTTTATAATGCAAAAAATATTGTTGTAGATCCCGTAATGGTAGCAACAAGCGGTTCTGCTCTGATAAAGACAGATGCAATTAAAACATTGGTTTCAAAACTTTTGCCATTAGCAACTCTTATAACTCCCAATATTCCGGAAGCAGAAATTTTATCCGATATGAAAATATGTGATAAAGAAGATATGATTAAGGCGGCAAAGTGTATCAGTGTTAGTTGTGGTTGTAGTGTTCTGTTAAAAGGCGGACATAGTATAAATGATGCTAATGACCTTTTATATGAAAATGGTAGGCTTGTATGGTTTGATGGTAAAAGAATTGACAATCCTAACACGCACGGAACGGGATGCACTTTATCAAGCGCCATAGCATCAAATCTTGCAAAAGGACTTAGCCTTGTGGATTCTGTAAAGAAAGCAAAAAAATACATATCTGATGCACTTGCCGCAGGTCTTGATTTAGGAAATGGATCAGGACCAATGCAACATAATTTTATAATTAACCGTGCCATCTAAACCATTCGACTCTTCCACTAAAGATGGAGTATCACGCAAAATATCGGGAAATCAAGAAGGTATTACCTTAATAAAAAAAGACAACCTTTTGGGTTGTCTTTTTTATTTTTTTATGATAAAATGAAAAAAATTGATAAATGTGAGTTATAAAAACGAATTAATGGAGGATACATTATGAAATCAAGAAAAAATGAACCTTTTGTTTTTGCAGAAAATTGCGGATTTGAAGATTTGGGCGGTGGCGTTAAAAAACGCGTTTTAGCCTACGGAGATGGTCTCATGCTTGTAGAAGTAGCATTTGAAGAGGGAGCGGAAGGTGCTCCGCACACACATCCTCACGCACAGACTACATATGTTCTCGAAGGAGAGTTTGAATTTACTGTCGGAGATGTTACAAAAATTGTGAAAAAAGGCGATACACTCTATGACACTCCGAATGTTTTGCACGGATGTCGTTGCTTGAAAAAAGGGGTTCTTCTGGATGCATTTTCTCCAATAAGAGAGGATTTTCTGAAATAAAAACTAAATTGTATAAAAATTTGCCTCTGTGCTAAAAATAGCGCAGAGGTGATTTTTTTGGACAAAAAAATAAAAAATATTGATATAGTACCTAAAGAGAAAAACCGTTCGGGCAATATTTTTTCCAAAGAACGGCCCATTTCAACAGCATACCTGGCGATAGACAATGATATTGCCAGAGACAACCTGGAAAACCACCTTCCGGCTGCGGATTTACAGGATTTATAAAAAAGGAAAGTGATAATGTTATGGTAGAACAGGATACAATAAAGCTTCTGCGTGAGTGTGATGCGGGAGTTAAAATGGGAATTTCCTCAATTGAGGATGTCCTTGATAATGTGGGGAATAAAGAGTTTGAAAAACTTCTGACTGTCTGCAAGGAAGAACATGAAAAACTTGACAGGGAAATTGACAGCCTTCTTGAAAAATATAAGGACGACGGGAAAGGCCCGGCTATGATGGCAAAAGGAATGTCCTGGATAAAAACAAATGTTATGCTTGCGATGGACGATTCGGATAAAACAATTGCCGACCTTATGACTGACGGCTGTAATATGGGGGTTAAATCACTAAATAAATACCTCAATAAATATGAGGCTGCAGATGAGGTTTCAAAAGATATAGCAAAAAGACTCATAAACCTTGAGGAAAAACTTGCCGTTGACATCAGAAAATTTCTTTAAGAAGTTAAAGATTTTTTGTATTCGGACGGCGTCTTTCCGGTGTGATTTTTAAAGCATCTGCAAAAAGTATTAAGGGAATTGTAGCCGGATATGTGCGCAATTTCAGTAATACTTTTTTTGTTTTACTGTTGTATTTTTATTATCGTTATGTTATAATGTTAAAAAATATTTGTTAAAACTTAAGGAGGATATAGTTATGTTAAAAGGAATTCCTGCAATTATTCCGCCGGAGCTTTTGAAGATTCTGGCAGAAATGGGACATGGTGATGAAATCGTAATAGGGGACGGAAACTTCCCGGGAGCGGCTATGAACGCAAAATGCGTAAGATGTGACGGTCATAATGCGACCGACCTTCTTAAGGCTATCCTTAAAATTTTCCCGCTTGATACATATCAGAAACCTGTTTACATTATGGAAAAAGTAAAAGGCGATACTGTTGAAACTCCAATATGGGATGAGTACGCAGAAATAATTAAACCTTATACAGATGAAAAACTTGAGCAGGTAGAGCGTTTTGAATTTTATGAAAGAGCGAAAAAAGCCTATGCAGTAGTAATGTCAGGTGAAAAAGCTCTGTATGCCAATATTATTCTTAAAAAAGGCGTTGTAACCGAATAAGGGAGCGGGAAAAATGATTAAATCAATTCAGATTGCATACAACGATGACTTTGAAAAAAAGTGTAAATTTGCAGCAGAAGCAGGGTTTGACGCCATTGCTGCAAACTTTGATGCATCAAAGAACCTTTCAGACGAGAAGTGGGAAAAAGCACCGGAACATATCAATGGAATTTTAGAAAAGTACGGACTTAAATGTGTTCAGTCCCATCTGCCATATTATGATCTTCGGATTTCCGCAGAAGAGCTTGATGACAATATGGAAAAGCCATGGAGTGGTCGATAAAAACAAGCGGCGCAATCGGCGTCGAGTGGTGTGTTTACCACCCCAGAACCGCTATAAATGACGGATACTCATCCAAAAAAGCACTTGAAATAAACTATGAAGTTATTTCTAAATATCTTGATTGGGCAGTAAAAGCAGATACTGCAATTGCACTTGAAAACCTGCCTATATTCAAAGGGATAATTCCGATTATGCCTTTCTATACAGCAAACTACGTTGACCTTATTGACCTGACAGACAGCTTTAAATCAGACAAAGTAGGTATATGTTGGGACACAGGTCACGCAAATCTTATGGATTTTAATCAGCCTAAAGCAATCAGATGTGTTGGCGAAAGGCTCAAATGCACGCATATTCATAACAATTTCAAAGACAGTGACAGCCATCTTCCGCCTGAAACAGGTAATATTGACTGGAAAAATGTTATGGCTGCATTTAAAGACATCGGATACGAAGGTCCGTTCACTCTTGAAACTCATTGCAGATATCAGGATGATGACGAGCTTTTAAGAGCCTTTGCAAAGTATAACTTTGAATGTCTTACATATATGGAAAGAAAATAAAAAGGGTGATTTATCACCCTTTTTTTATTGACATTTTTTTCATGCGGGTATATAATCTATATTTGGCAACTTAAGCTACTGCTTAACAAAAAGGAGCAAAACAAATGAAAATTTTTCAGCCAAAACTATTTGATTTAAGAAATTATACCGCCAAACAGCTTACAAGTGACCTTGTTGCAGGTCTTATTGTTGCAATAATTGCACTGCCCCTTTCAATTGCGCTTGCGATTGCATCGGGAGTGTCCCCCGAAAAAGGTCTTTATACTGCAATTGTAGCCGGATTTGTGATAGCACTTTTCGGTGGCAGTAAAGTAAACATTTCAGGGCCGACCGCGGCATTTGCAACTATTGTTGCAGGTATTGTCGCACAGCATGGCATAAGCGGACTTGCCATTGCAACTGTTATGGCAGGTGTCATCCTGATACTTATGGGACTTTTAAGAGTCGGAGCACTTATAAAATACATACCCCATACCATAACGACGGGTTTCACATCGGGTATTGCTCTTACAATTGTCATAGGTCAGCTCAAAGACTTTATGGGAATTACCTTTGCCGAGGGAACGCACGCCATTGAATCAATGGAAAAACTTTCAGCAGTTGCTCAGTCCATCGGGACGCTGAATTGGGAAAGTGTGCTTGTCGGCATTGTTGCACTTGTGATACTTGCTCTGTGGCCTAAAGTAAGCAAGAAAATCCCCGGTTCGCTTATTGTAGTCATATTGGGCGTAGTTGTTGTAAAACTGCTTAATATGAATGTAAACACCATAGGCGACCTTTACACAATTACAAAATCTGCACCGACGTTTGCTCTGCCGGAGTTTGATTTATCATCCGTCAGACAACTGCTTCCAAGTGCATTTACAATAGCAATTCTTGCCGGAATTGAATCGCTTTTATCCTGCGTGGTATCGGATGGAATGATAGGCGATAAACATAATTCCAACACAGAACTCATCGCACAGGGACTTGGCAACATCTGCTCCGCTCTTTTTGGTGGAATCCCGGCAACCGGTGCCATTGCAAGAACTGCCGCAAATGTTAAAAACGGCGGCAAATCTCCCGTTTCCGGAATGGTTCACGCGGTAGTGCTTCTTCTGATTCTCGTTGTTTTAATGCCCTATGCGGCTTGGATACCAATGCCCGTTATTGCGGCTATACTCTTTATGGTAGCCTACAATATGTGTGAATGGCGTGAGTTTGTGAAAATTTGCAAAACCGCTCCGATAGGCGATATTTTAGTCCTTGTACTGACATTTGTGCTGACAGTGGTCTTTGACCTTGTTGTTGCGATTGAAATAGGTCTTTTGGTTGCATATTCACTTAAACTGATTAAATATCTGAATAAGAAAAAATAAATATGACAAGAATAACACCGAAAGAAGGTGTTATTTTTGTTTAAACATGAAAAAATGTTGTTTCATCCGGTAGCGGTTGAAAAACCTAATCCGCAGTATGCGGCGCTTTTACAGGAACAGCTTGGCGGAGCCAACGGAGAACTTAAAGCAGCTATGCAGTATATGTCCCAAAGCTTCAGAATAAAAGATGCTGAAATCAAGGATTTATTCCTCGACATTGCAGCGGAAGAACTTGGGCATATGGAAATGATTGCACAAACAATCAACCTTTTAAATGGTCACGGAGTTGACGCGATGAGTGTTTCGGCAGGGGAAATTCAAACACACGTACTTCTCGGACTTAACCCCGGGCTTATAAATGCATCGGGATATTCATGGACGGGGGACTATGTCAGCGTAACAGGCGATTTGTGCGCGGATATTCTTTCCAACATTGCATCCGAACAGCGCGCAAAGGTTGTATATGAATATCTTTACAGACAGATTGACGACAAAAAGGTCAAAGAAACCATTGATTTTCTGCTCAACAGGGAAGAAGCGCACAATGCACTTTTCAGGGAAGCATTCAATAAAGTTCAAAAAACAGGGTCAGACCGTGATTTTGGAACTACGAAAGCTGCAAGAATGTATTTCAGTATGTCAGAACCATCCCCCGAGCAAACAATTCCCGCAGACGCATCATTTAAAGCACCGCATTTTAATTAAAATGCGGTCTTTTGTTTGACATAAACACAACTATCATATATAATAATTCCCGGAGGGTTGATAATATGACAAGGCTTAACGGACTTAAACCTGAATCGGTTTTTAAATATTTTGAAGAGATTTCCGCAATTCCCAGAGGGTCCGGAAATATGGACGGCATAGCGGCGTACTGCGAGGAATTTGCCCGGGAATACTCGCTTAAATGTATTCGTGATAAATCAGATAATGTTATAATTTATAAAAACGGAACCAAAGGATATGAAAATGCCAATCCGGTTATCCTTCAGGGACATCTTGATATGGTTTGTCAGAAGGATGAAAACTGCCCCATAGATTTTGAAAAAGACGGGATTGATATTTTCATCGACGGTGACTATATAAAAGCGAGAGGAACAACTCTTGGAGCGGACAACGGAATCGCAGTGGCAATGGTTATGGCAATTCTGGCGAGTGACGATATAGCACATCCACCGATTGAAGCACTTTTCACAACCGATGAAGAAACGGGGATGTTTGGCGCCTCTGCACTTGACGGCTCGCTTTTTAAAGGGAAAAAACTTATAAATCTTGACTCAGAAGAACAGAACAAGCTGACAGTTTCCTGCGCAGGAGGCAGTGAGTTTGAATTCACTATTCCGATTGAAAGAAAGAAGTTGGCCGGCACTAAAATCACCATTTCGTTATCGGGTCTTAAAGGTGGACATTCGGGAATTGAAATAGATAAAGGAAGAATTAACGCGTCAATTCTTGCCGGCAGATTTTTAAACGAACTTTCGGATTTTCATCTTATATCAATAACGGGTGGAGACAAAAGCAATGCAATAACCAACGCCTGCAAAATTGAGATTTTAACCGATAATCCCGAAGAAACTCTTGATGCGGCTGAAAAATATTCCAAAATCGTAAAAAAAGAAATTTCAGATATGGAACCGGATTTTGAAATTTCGATAGTTTCAGGTGAAAAAGATGAGTTTGAAGTTGCAGATAAAAGCGCAAAGGATAAGCTTTGTTTTACACTTTTGTTTATGCCTAACGGAGTTCAGTCAATGAGCGCAACCATTGACGGGCTTGTGGAAACGTCGCTCAACCTTGGAATTTTGAAAACGGACACTGATAAAATTACTATGATTTCAGCACTCAGAAGCAATAAACAGTCTGCTCTTGATGCGCTTGAATCAAAACTCAAAACTTTTGCAAAGTTCATTGATTGTCCGTTTGAAACATCGGGACACTATCCGCCCTGGGAATTTAAGGAAAATTCACAGCTCCAGCAGATATACAAAGACGGTTTTAAGGAAAAATTCGGATATGAACCGACGGTTGAGGCAATTCACGCGGGTCTTGAATGCGGAGTTCTTAGCTCCAAAATCAGCGGGCTTGATGCAATATCAATAGGTCCGGACCTTTTCGATGTTCACACAACCAAAGAAAAACTTAAAATTTCCTCTGCAAAAGAGATGTTTGAACTTGTTTTAAGCCTGCTCAGTAAAATGAAATAATTTGTTCTCCCCGCAGTGTCGGGGAGAATTTTTGTTTAATATAACTTTTTTGTTGATTTTTTAATCATTTTGTGTTAAAATAGAAAGGTATGAAATTTATAAGCCGGATTTCCGGCGGATTGGAGTATATATGAGTAACAAAAGTGAATTCAAGCCTTATGTTCCTGCAGAAAAAATAACTCCCGAAATTACTGTTACATCAATAATTATGGGTATTCTTCTTGCAGTTGTATTTGGCGCAGCAAACGCATATCTCGGTCTTCGCGTTGGCATGACTGTTTCCGCATCTATTCCTGCGGCTGTTATTGCTATGGGCGTTATACGTGTGATTATGCGTAAAAATTCCATTCTGGAAAGTAACATTGTTCAGACAGTAGGTTCAGCAGGTGAATCACTTGCAGCCGGTGCGATTTTTACACTTCCTGCGCTCTTCCTTTGGGCAGCTGAAGGTAAAATGGACAAGCCCGGTCTTGTTGAAATTACACTTATTGCCCTTCTTGGAGGTCTTTTAGGTGTATTTTTCATGGTACCCTTGCGTAACGCTCTTATTGTTAAAGAACACGGCGTTCTTCCGTATCCGGAAGGAACAGCGTGTGCAGAAGTTCTTCTTGCAGGCGAAAAGGGTGGTGCTAATGCATCAACTGTATTTGCCGGTATGGGCTTTGCTGCAATCTTTAAGTTTATTATTGACGGACTTAAACTTGTTTCCGGTGAAATTTCTTTCCGCGTAAAAGGTTTTGCGGGTGAAATCGGCACACAGATTTATCCTGCTGTAATGAGCGTAGGTTATATTTGGGGTGCAAGAATTTCTTCTTATATGTTTGCCGGCGGCGTATTAAGCTGGCTTGTAATCATTCCGCTTATTGTACTTTTCGGTCAGGATATTGTTCTTTACCCGGGAAGTGCACCAATTAGTCAGATGTTTGCCGATGGCGGTGCAAGTGCTATCTGGAGCTCCTACATAAGATATATAGGGGCAGGTGCACTGGCAGCTGGCGGTATTATCAGTCTTATCAAATCACTCCCGCTTATCGTTACAACTTTCCGTGATGCAATGAAAGGTATGGGAGGAAGCAAAAACACATCAACTGACCGTACTTCTCAGGATATGAGCATGGTACTTGTTGTTGCAGCCATTGCAGTTCTTACACTTCTTGTATGGCTTGTTCCTGCAATTCCGGTAACACTTATCGGTGCAATAATAGTGGTTGTGTTCGGTTTCTTCTTTGCAACCGTATCATCAAGAATGGTAGGTCTTGTAGGAAGCAGTAACAACCCTGTTTCCGGTATGGCTATTGCAACACTTCTTATCACAACACTTATCCTCAAACTTACAGGGGATAACGGCGTTTCAGGTATGAGCAGTGCTATTGCAATCGGTTCAATTATCTGTATCGTTTCTGCAATTGCAGGGGATACATCTCAGGACCTCAAAACAGGTTACCTTTTAGGCGCGACACCCAAAAAACAGCAGTATGGCGAAATTATCGGCGTAGTTGCAGCAGCATTTGCAATCGGCGGAACACTTTACCTGCTTGACAGTGCTTGGGGCTTCGGCGGAGACGAACTTGCTGCACCTCAGGCAACTCTTATGAAACTTATCATTGAGGGTGTTATGGAAGGAAATCTTCCCTGGGCACTTGTATTTATCGGCGTATTTATCGCAATTATTGTTGAAGTTGTAGGCATCCCGGTTCTTCCTTTTGCAATAGGCGTATATCTTCCTGTTCAGCTTAACGCCTGCATTATGGTTGGCGGCCTTGTTAGACTTGCTCTTGATAAAATTAAAAGAAATGATGAGGAAAAGAAAGCAATTGTCAACGATGGTATCCTTTTCTGCTCCGGTATGATAGCAGGTGAAGGTATTGTTGGTATTCTCCTTGCACTCCTTGCAGTATTCGGAATAGATTCTATCTTCGACCTTTCTGCAAGATTTGGCATTCCTGCTGCAGTAGCAGATATCGGAGGCCTTGTTCTCTTTGCAATTATCATTCTTACAGTGCTTAAATTCTCCATCTGGAAAAAAAGAGCTAAATAATGAAAAAGAAAAACGTAATATCGGAAAACTATCTTGAAAAAATCCCCGTCCGCGCAGACCTTAAATGGTCGACGGATGACGAAGGCAAAGTAACGCGTGAGATAGAAAATAAAGGTTTTTTCAACAAACTGGCGCAGAAATTTTTTAAAAAGCCGAAAATCA
>JAZOQS010000114.1:0-7264 GCA_045656205.1 Clostridia bacterium
GCGATAATTTTCAACCGTTTCGGGCATTGTTTTTTCAATCTCTGCCACAATTCCGAGAATGTACTCTGCCTGTTTTTTAAGAGTTTCGGCAATTCTCTGCCCTTCACGCTCTCTCATTGCGATAAATTCATCAAGGGCAAGTTTTACCCCCTCTGTAACTTCCGCTTTCATTACATCCTCATCATCGGGAGCTTTTTTAAGAGTCAGCACGTCGGGGAAACGGGAAATCTGGTAAGCAGAGCAGTTTTGCTCAGCTCCGCAAAGTTCACCAAGTTCTTTGATTGCCGCGATATACTGCAGGGCAAGGTCTTTATCAACTGCTACCTGCTTGTCCTCTCCCTCTTCGTATTCAACTGTTAAAAACACATCGATTTTTCCGCGGGATACAGACTGGGAAATCATACCTTTTATGTATTCTTCGAGAAACAGATAGGTTCTTGGAAGTTTAAGATTTATATCACTATATCTGTGATTAACAGACTTGATTTCAAACTTTAAATGTCTGCCCTGACCTTCCACTTCACCGCGTCCGTAACCGGTCATACTGCGTATCATTTTTCTCCCCCCTGTCTGAACTCATTTATAAACTGTTCTGTTTTTGTTATATGAGCGCTTACCGCTTCTTTTGCCGGCCCGCCCGGAACTTTTCTGTTATTGGCGCAGGCTTCCGCTGTAATAACTCCGAAAATATCCTCTTCAAAAAGTTCTGAGAACTCTTTGAATTCATCAATTGTCAGATCAACAATAGCTTTATCCTTTGAAATGCAGTAGAACACCATCTTACCGCTCACTTCGTGTGCATTTCTGAAAGGCATACCCTTTGTAACAAGATAGTCGGCAACGTCGGTAGCGTTTGTGAATCCGCCCTTTGCGCCCTCTGCCATAGCGGCTTTGTTGATTTTCATTGTATTTATCATTCCGCAGAAAACGGGAATGCAAAGCTTAACCGTATCTACCGAGTCAAAAATTGCCTCTTTGTCCTCCTGCATATCTTTATTATAGGCAAGCGGAAGACCTTTCATAACTGTGAGTAGTGTCATGAGGTTTCCGTACACCCTACCCGTTTTACCACGGATAAGTTCTGCAACGTCAGGATTTTTCTTCTGAGGCATAATTGAACTGCCCGTTGAAAAAGCGTCGTCCATTTCCACAAAGGAAAATTCGCCTGTGTTCCAGATTATAATTTCCTCGGAAAATCTGCTCAGGTGCATCATAACAAGCGAAAGTGCCGCTGCCGTTTCAATAGCAAAATCCCTGTCACTTACACCGTCAAGGCTGTTTTCGCAAATGCCATCAAACCCAAGCTCGCCCGCAACAAAATATCTGTCAATGGGATATGTTGTAGTCGCAAGAGCTCCCGAACCGAGCGGCATAATGTTTACTCTTTTTTTCGCGTCAGAAAGTCTGCCAACGTCACGTTTAAACATTTCTGCATACGCCATCATATGATGAGCGAAAGTGATGGGCTGTGCTTTCTGCATATGGGTATATCCCGGCATAACGGTATCAAGATTTTCTTTTGCAATATTTTTGATATCTTCAATCAGGGTAACAAGCATGTCCGAAATTTCTTCAATCTCATCACGGAGATAAAGGCGGATGTCAAGTGCTACCTGGTCATTACGGCTTCTTGCCGTGTGCAGTCTTTTGCCCGCATCGCCGATTCTCTCGGTCAGCACTGTTTCCACAAACATATGTATGTCTTCGGCCGTGGGGTCAAAGTCAAGTTTGCCCGACTCAATGTCTGCCAGAATACTTTTCAGCGCATCTGCAATCTTAAGTGAATCTTCCTGCGGGATAATTCCCTGTCTGCCAAGCATTTTGGAATGGGCAACACTGCCTGTGATGTCCTGACGGTACATACGACTGTCAAATCTGATTGACGAATTGAAATCGTCTACTTTTTTATCTGTGCTTTTCTGAAAGCGTCCGCTCCAAAGCTTCATTTTCTTTTCGCCTTTCTATTCTTCAATAAGTGTCATTTTCTTTATAACAACGGGAACAATAGGTCTGTCCATAGAACCTGTCTGAACAGAAGCTATCTCGTCAACAGTTTCAATACCCTCTGTCACCATACCAAATGCAGCATACTGCCCGTCAAGGTGCGGAGAATCTTTGTGCATTATAAAGAACTGGCTGGATGCCGAGTTGGGCATCATGGATCTCGCCATGGAAATTACGCCTCTTGTGTGTTTGAGTGTATTTTCCGGGAAACCGTTTGCTCTGAACTCACCTTTGATTTTGTTTGGCGCTCCACCCATGCCGGTACCTTCAGGGTCACCGCCCTGAACCATAAATCCGGGGATTATTCTGTGGAATGTAAGCCCGTCATAAAATCCTTCTTTAACAAGGTTTTCAAAGTTTTTAACTGTTTCGGGAGCAAATTTGGGCATAAGCTCCACTGTCATTGTGCTGCCCGATTCCATTTCGATTAATACTTTAGACATTTTTCTACTCCTCTATTACTCTGATACTTTCAATTACTACGTCTTCGAGCGGTTTATCATTCTCGCCTGTTTCAACCGCTGCAATTTTATCAACAACTTCCATACCGCTTATAACTTTACCAAAAGCAGCATACTGCCCATCAAGATGCGGAGCATTCTCATGCATTATAAAGAACTGGCTGGACGCCGAATCGGGATGCTGAGATCTAGCCATTGATATAACCCCTCTTGAGTGTTTGAGTTTGTTCTGCGGGAATCCGTTGGAAGCAAATTCGCCTTTGATATTCTTGTCCGAACCGCCCATTCCGGTGCCTTCAGGGTCTCCGCCCTGAATCATAAAACCTTCGATTACCCTATGGAAAATAAGTCCGTCATAAAAACCTTCATTTACAAGTGAAAGGAAGTTTTCAACAGTTGCAGGCGCATATTCGGGAATAAGTTCTACCACTATTTCTCCGCCGTCTGCCATTTTTATCATAACATGACTGCGCTCCATATTTGTCTGCACATTTTCAGTCTGCTGGGTGGTATCACCGTTACCGGTCTGATTTCCCTGTGTGCCGGTTGTGTTTTCAGTTGTAGTTCCACAGCCCACAAGAGAAAGAACCATTGCCATAAACATTGCAATTACTTTAGCCATATTTTTTCTCCTTATCTGTTTCTGGAATGTCTGCTTATAAGATCTGTTTTGATATTCCATAGTTTTTCCGACAAATCCACATAATATTTGTGCGGATTTTCAAAACGTTTCACCTCGTCCCAGATGGTGTCAAGCTGCGCCTGACAATAATCACGCACCTGCTTTACATCGGGGAAGTTATACACACATTTTCCTTTATCGAAAATTTTCTGAAGAAGCGGTTTTGCGGTAAAGTCTGTTACTGTTTTGCGTTTCCATGTATGGTCCGGGTCAAAAATTTCAAAAGGTTTGGTGTCGTCAATCACTTCATCGTGAAGTGTTACAACATCGGCGAAAGCTTCTCCGCTTTCTTTGGAATAAAGCCTGTACACCTGTTTGAAACAAGGTGTCGTTACTTTTGTAACATTTTCACTTATTTTGATTTTAGGAGTTACAACTCCGTTTTCCTGCGTTTCGCAAAGCTTATAAACACCACCCAACACCGGTTCGGATTTGGATGTTATAAGTCTTTCCCCTACACCGAAAGAATCTATCTGCGCCCCCTGTATGATAAGGTCGCGGATGATATATTCATCAAGAGAGTTTGAAATAACAATCTTACAGTCGGGGTATCCTGCATCGTCAAGCATCTTTCTTACTTTTTTGGTAAGATAGGTAATGTCGCCGCTGTCAATTCTTATTCCTACGGGACGTTTGCCCATAGGCGCCAGCACCTCGTCAAACACTTTGATTGCATTGGGTATCCCGCTTTTAAGCACGTTGTATGTATCAACCAGAAGAACGCACTTGTCGGGATATCTTTCAGCATAAGCCTTAAATGCATCATATTCACTGTCAAAAAGACTTACCCAGCTGTGAGCCATTGTTCCCGAAACGGGAATGCCGAATTCTTCGTCCGCAATTGTACATGATGTTGAATCGCAGCCGGCAATATAAGCCGCCCTTGAACCCAGAACTGCCGCACTGTAACCCTGCGCACGTCTTGCACCGAATTCCATAACCGTTCTGCCTGCCGCAGCCCTGACAATTCTGTTGGCTTTGGTGGCTATGAGGCTCTGATGGTTCATACACAAAAGAAGCATTGTTTCAATAATCTGCGCCTGTCCCACCGGTCCTTTTACCACAACAATAGGCTCGCCCGGGAAAACAGGTGTTCCTTCCGGGACTGCCCATACGTCACATTCAAACTTAAAGTTTCTGATGTAATCAATAAACTTATCACTGAACATACCGAGGTTTTCAAAATATTTTACATCCTCGTCAGTGAACTTAAGATTGTTTAAGTAATTGACTATACTGTCAAGCCCTGCCGCAATGACAAATCCGCCTTTGTCGGGAACTTCTCTGAAAAAAGCGTCAAAGCATGCAACGGTGTCCTGCTTGCCGGAGTTTAAAAACCCGTCAAGCATGGTAAATTCATAAAAATCTGACAGTGTAGTAAGGTTGTCTTCCCTGATCATTTTCCGTTATACCTCTCCAAGTGCATCAAGCAGCCAGAATTCTGCAATGTCCATAGCTTTGTAAAAACCTTTGCGTTCTGCCTTTTTAACCTGATTGTCTTTTGATTTTCTGTTATCCTTGAGCTCAATAAGAATATCACCTGCTACTTCATGACCCAAAACATCCTGTTTGTCAAGAATTGTCATTTCAATCATAAAGTCATCGTCAAAGCTGCCGTAATATATCTTATCATCACGTCTGATTAAGGGTTTACCCTTGAATGTAAGAATTTTTTCTGCCATAACTAAAGCACCTCTTTTAAATAAAATATACTTACTATATATAATAACATATTCTGCGATGGTAGTAAAGGATTTTTTTGATCTTGAGCCTGATTTTTGGTTTAAAATGACAAATGTCACAAAATTTTTGTGAATTTTTTGTAAAAAAAATAAAAAATCTATTGCAAAATTCCAAAAAAAATATTATGATATAAGTTGAAAGATTATTTTTGTCACTATTTTCAGAGGAGGGCTTATTAAAATGAGCAGAATATTTCAGAATGTGATATTACAGTTAAAAGATTTATATAACCGCAGAATGGGTCTTATTGATTCAAGCGGCTCTCTTACCGCTTGCACTTACGGGATACTTGACGCAGATACCATCGATTTTATCCTGAAAAAATATTCAGACCCCAATGCTTTTTATTCATACAACGGGTTCACCTACAAACCCGTAGGAAACCGCAATAAACTTGAGTTTATTACTTTCTGCGAGGGAACCGATGAAACTGCAAGAACCTGTGCAAGTGTTCTTGCCATTACCATCTCCAATCTTAAAACCCTCCACGATGAAAAATATGACAAAACAAATCTTGTTAAAAATATTCTTATGGACAATATTCTGCCCGGAGACATTCTTATCAAATCCAAGGACCTTCACCTTGCAGTTGATGTCAACCGTGTTGTTTTCATCATCCAGACGGAAGGGGTTTCCAACTTCTCAATTTATGATATTCTCCAGAATCTTTTCCCTGAAAAAGGTAAGAATTTCATTATCAATATAGACGAACGCTATCTTGCGCTTGTCCGTGAAGTCAAAGAGGGTACAGATTCCAAAGACCTTGAAAAAATTGCCAAATCAATTGTTGACACCCTTTATACCGAAGCTCTTGTAAAAGTATATATCGGTATAGGTTCGGTGTGCGAAAATATCCGTGACCTTGCACTCAGCTACAAGGAAGCTCAGGTTGCCCTCGATGTAGGTAAGGTATTTGATATTGAAAAACAGATTATAAACTATGAAAATCTGGGAATTGGTCGTCTTATTTACCAGCTTCCCACAACACTTTGCGAACTTTTCCTCTCCGAAGTGTTCAAAAAAGAAACTCTCGATGTTCTGGATCAGGAAACAATCCTCACAATCCAGAAATTCTTCAAGCATAACCTTAACGTTTCCGAAACAGCTCGCGAGCTTTTCGTTCACAGAAACACCCTTGTTTACAGACTCGACAAAATCGAAAAAGTTACAGGTCTTGACCTGCGCGAATTTGACCAGGCTGTAACATTCAAGGTTGCTATGATGGTTAAAAAATACCTCTCTTCCAACACAACAAAATTCTGATAAAGGATAGTCTGAAATGATACTTTTTCAAAATGTTACCAAGATATACGAAGACCGCGTTATCGCATTGAATGACGCTACTTTTCATATAAATAAAGGTGAGTTTGTTTTTGTTACCGGCCCCAGCGGAGCCGGTAAATCCACCCTTACCAAACTTATCACCCGCGAGGAGTTTCCCGACAGCGGCAAAATTACTGTTGCCGACTTTGATGTGACATCCCTTCCTGCTAAAAAAATCCCCTATCTTCGCAGAAGTATGGGTATTGTTTTCCAGGATTTCCGACTGCTTCCCAAAAAAACAGTTTATGAAAATGTTTCCTTTGCAATGGAAGTTGTTGGTGCAAGCAGCAGACAAATCCGCCGCCGTGTTCCCGATATTTTAAGCATGGTGGGTCTCACAAGCAAAGCAAAATCATATCCTGACCAGCTTTCGGGCGGTGAGCAGCAGCGTGTGGGCATTGCCCGTGCTCTTGCAAACAAACCGCATATTCTTATTGCGGACGAGCCTACCGGAAATCTGGATAATGACACAGCCTGGGAAATCATGTCAATTCTGGACAATATTAATAAACAAGGCACAACCGTGCTTATGGTTACCCACGCGCAGAACATCGTAGAACAAATGCAAAAACGTGTAATAACAATTGAAAATGGTATTGTAACTTGCCCCGAGGAGGATGTCAGCTATGTTTAATAACTTTAAATATTATCTGAAGCAGGCCTTTTCGGGCATTTTGCGTAATAAACTTATGGTAATCATAAGTGTTTCCACAATTATTTTTTCAATGCTTCTTTTAGGTCTTGCGATTGTATTCGGAACAAATCTCAATTTTATATCAAATCAGCTTGAAGCAAGCTTTGAAATTCACGCTTTCGTTGACCTTTCCTATTCGGACGAGGCTGCAAGAGCTCTTCAGCCTGATATTGAGGGTATCAGCGGCATAAAATCAGTAGTTTTTGCTACAAAAGAAGAGGCTCTTAAAAGTTTAGAGAGTACATATGATGATGCGGCTTTTTTTGCCGGTCTTGAAGAAGACAATCCCCTGCATTTTTACTATAAAATTTCTCTTACGGACACCAAAAGTGCCTCACAGGTTGAAAAGGACCTTTC
>JAZOQS010000115.1:0-6050 GCA_045656205.1 Clostridia bacterium
TTATCTGCGGAGGAGTTATGAAAAAATCATATGATAAAAGGACAGGTTTTCTCCTGCCTTACATATTTATATTGATGTTTTTAGCCGGAGTTGTTGCCGGTGCGGCAGTGGCATTTTTCCGGCAGGAAGAAATAAAGTTCATTTCTTCCGCTTTGGGAACTACATCTGTGTTTTTAACATCTTTCAAATCTTTTCTTAAGCCCTGTATGATTATCTGGGTATCCGGGTTTACGGGATTTTCCGTTTATCTTTCCTCTTTTGCTCTTGCATATCGCGGAGGGATTTTCGGGTTTGTGATTTGTATGGTCTATAAAACATTCGGATTCCCGCAAGGAATTATAAAAGCTCTTTTTATGAGTTTGCCGCAAAACATAGTATACTTCCCCTTTTTGTTATTTCTAAGTCTTGCGGCAGTATGCTTTAAAAGAAAAAAATCCGCAGGCTATATTTTAATGCTTGCACTGTCCGTTATCGTTTGTGCCATATCGGCACTTGCCGATGCGTATATTACATCAAATCTGATCAGTTTTACTTTTTGACAAAGGAGGTGACAGCCGTGCTGTACGTTGAAGATTTCGCAGGATACCTGAAAAAAAGCAAACATTCATCCGCTAATACCATCGCATCATATATGCGTGACCTTAAAAAGTTTGACAGTTATATCTCTGCGGATAACTCGGATTTTTTAAAAGTCAGCAATCAGACTGTCAGCTCTTATATTACTTTTATGCAGTCACAGGGACAAGCTATCTCCTCTGTTCTGCGTTCAATCGCCTCTCTCCGTGCCTTTTACCGCTATCTTGTTGACAGCGGCAAAGTAAAATCGAATCCTCTGGACGGAGTTCAGGCTCCCAAACTTCCCGAAAGAAATATTTCTGTTTTAACCTCAAAGGAAACAGACCTTCTTTTAAATCAGCCCAATCCCGTCGGATTCAAGGGATGTCGTGACAAGGCTATGCTGGAGCTTTTGTATGCTACCGGCCTTAAAGTTTCCGAACTTATCGACCTTAAAGTTTCGGACGTAAATCTTTCCGAATCATACATAACATGCGGTGATGCAGACCGCACAAGAAATGTGCCTCTCGGCAATATTGCGCTTTCCGCGCTTAAAGAATATTTCCCTTTAAGAAGCAACAATATCCTGATTGATGATTCAAATGATTATCTTTTCGTCAATATAAGCGGTGGCAGAATGTCCCGTCAGGGTTTCTGGAAAATTATAAAATTCTATGCGGACAAGGCCAGAATCAAAAAGGAAATCACACCCGGAACTCTCCGTCACTCATTTGCAGTCCATCTGATTGAAAGCGGTGCAGATGTTTCTGCTGTTCAGGAAATGCTGGGTCACACTGCAGAATTTTCCACCAAAATTTATTCCGATGTGGTAAACGGTCGTCTGGGCAATGTTTATAAAAAAACTAAAAAACCTGCAAGAAGTAAAAAATAAAATCCAACTTTCTGTTTTGAGAGTTGGATTTTTTTGTAATATTTCTGTAATATTCCTCTTGCTTTTAGGCTTTTTTTATGTTAAAATTAATCTAAAGTTGTTTATTTTTGTTTTATAGAGGTGACACGGATGTTTTCGTATATAAAAGGCTCGCTTGAATCTGTAAACTCCGCATATGCGGTTATCGAAAACAGCGGCATAGGTTATAAGATAAATATGCCTTTCCGCGAAAGCTCGGCACTTGCTATGGGCAGCGATGTCAAGGTGTATATTTACACTCATATCCGCGAAGACGCGTTTGACCTTTTCGGATTTGTCAGCGAAGAAAGTCTTAAAATTTTTGAGCTTCTTCTTTCTGTTTCGGGAGTCGGACCCAAAGCCGCTACCGCTATCTTAGACACTTTCTCTCCTGCAGAAATTGTTTCGGCAGTTTCCTGCGGAGATTCAAAATCTATAACAAAGGCATCGGGTATAGGTGCAAAAACTGCCCAGCGCATAGTTCTCGAACTTGCGGACAAGCTCAAAGGCTTTGCATCAGGCACTATACCTATGCCGGACGCACCTTCGGATGTTCCCGGAAGTATGGCTGACGAGGCAGTAGGTGCACTTATTTCTCTCGGCTACTCGGAAAACAGTGCCCGCAGTGCTGTTCTTGCAGTTAAAAATGCCTCAACTGTTGAAGAGCTTATAAAACTCGCTCTCAAAGGAGTAATGTGATGGAAGATATACGTTCCGTATCGGGAAGTTTTTTAAATGAAGACTCTGAAATTGAATATTCTCTCCGTCCGCGTACTCTGTCTGAGTATGTGGGGCAGGACAAGGTCAAGGATAATTTAAGCGTATTTATCTCTGCAGCAAAACAGCGTGGTGACTCGCTTGACCATCTTTTGCTTTACGGGCCTCCGGGGCTTGGTAAAACTACCCTTGCCGGAATTGTTGCAAACGAGCTTAATGTAAACATCCGTATAACAAGCGGTCCTGCAATTGAAAAGCCGGGTGACCTTGCGGCGATACTCACAAACCTTCAGCCAAACGATGTTCTTTTCATTGACGAAATCCACCGTATGAGCAGAAGTGTTGAAGAGGTTTTATATCCTGCTATGGAGGACTATGCTCTTGATATAATCATCGGTAAAGGTCCCAGTGCACGTTCAATCAGACTTGATTTGCAGCCTTTCACACTTATAGGCGCAACCACACGCGCAGGTTCTCTTTCCTCCCCTCTCCGTGACAGGTTCGGGATGATAATGAGACTTGAGCTTTATTCAACTCAGGAGCTTTTGCAGATTGTAAAACGTTCAGCAAACATATTAGGTGTGCAGATAGAGGAAAAGGGTGCACTTGAAATTGCAACCCGTTCAAGAGGCACTCCCCGAATTGCAAACCGTCTTGTAAAACGTGTCCGCGACTTTGCGCAAATTCGCGGTGATGGTGTAATTACTGAAAAGATTGCAGACCTTGCGCTTAATATGCTGGAAATTGACAGCCTTGGTCTTGACGGGGTTGACCGCCGTATGCTGGAATCTATAATCCACCATTTTGGTGGCGGTCCGGTAGGTCTTGACACTCTGGCTGCTACAATCGGTGAAGATGCAAATACCATCGAAGATGTGTATGAGCCTTATCTGATGCAGCTTGGTTTTCTTAACAGAACCCCGCGCGGCAGAATGGCGACAAAGTCGGCTTATGACCATCTCGGCATACCGTTTGAAAAATAAGTTTATTGATTTTTACTAATATATGCAACGATATTTTGTCAGTATTACCATTTAAATTTTTTGTCAGATTTGGTAAAATTAATTTATGAAACTTTAGGCTGTGCTTTCAGCCTGAATTATAAAATTTTTAGGAGGTATTCCAAATGAAAAAACTTCTCGCACTTGCCCTTGTTGCAGTAATGGTTCTTGCCTTTGCAGCTTGTGGTGAAACAAAACCCGCCGTAGATGCTGATTTCAAAGTAGGATTTATTTTCCTGCATGACCAGAACTCCACCTACGACAAAAACTTCTACGATGCTGCACTCGCAGCTCAGGAAGCACTCGGACTTAGCGACGATCAGATCATGATCAAAGTTAACATCCCCGAAGATGCAAAATGCTACGAAACAGCTGCTGAACTCGTTGACGCAGGTTGTGACCTCGTTTTTGCTGACAGTTTCGGTCATGAAGACTTTATGATTCAGGCTGCTAAAGAGTTCCCTGATGTAATGTTCTGCCACGCTACAGGTACAAAAGCTCACACAGAAAATCTCCCCAACTTCTACAATGCATTTGCTTCTATCTATGAAGGCAGATTCCTTGTAGGTGTTGCAGCAGGTCTTAAACTCAACGAAATGATCGAAAGCGGCAAAATCACTGCTGATCAGGCTAAAATCGGTTACGTTGGTGCACACCCCTATGCTGAAGTTAAATCAGGTTACACATCCTTCTTCCTCGGTGCACGTTATGCTTGCCCCACAGCTACAATGGATGTTAAATACACAAACTCCTGGTTTGACATCGCTGCTGAAAAAGAAATGGCTAACGCTCTCATCGCTGACGGTTGCGTACTTATCAGCCAGCACGCTGACTCTGAAGGCGCTCCCAAAGCTTGTGAAGAAGCAGGCGTTCCTAACGTAGCATACAACCTCGATACAAGAGAATGGGGTCCCAACTCTGCTCTCATTTCTTCCAAAATCAACTGGCAGCCTTACTTTGAACACATCATCACCGCTACAATAAACAAAACAGCAATCACTCAGGATTTCTGTGGCGGTCTTGAAGAAGGCGTTGTTATGACTCTCGGTCTTAATGACAAAGTTGCAGCTGAAGGTACAGAAGCTAAACTTGAAGAAGTTAAAGCTAAACTTATCTCCGGTGAAATCAAAGTATTTGACACAGCTACATTCACAGTTGGCGGCAAAACTCTGACAAGCTACATGGCAGACGTTGATTCTGACGCTGCTTTCACTGGTGATACAGAAGTTGTTGCTGACGGATACTTCCACGAATCAGAATTCAGAAGTGCTCCTTACTTCGACCTCGTAATAGACGGTATTACAGAGAAGTAAGAACCCGACCCATTAGCGCAATCAAAGATTGCGATGGGACCCCGGAACCTTGCTTTGCTTTCGCAAAGAATAAAACAAGGTAAATAAACTATTAAAAATACAGAATATTGGCGGGGCCACTTGACCCCGCCAGCATTCTTTACATTAATAAAGGACATAATTTCTATGTGTTTTATTAATGCAAAGATAAGGAGGCATATCAGTGAGCCAAAGTGTTGCTATTGAACTTAGGAATATAACCAAAAAGTTTGGCGAAAACTATGCAAACAAAAATGTTTGTCTTACTGCCAACAAAGGGGAAATTCTCTCCATTCTTGGTGAAAACGGAAGTGGAAAAACCACTCTTATGAATATGATCTCGGGTATATACTACCCCGACGAAGGTCAGATTTTCATTGGTGGTGAGGAAGTTGTTATCCGCTCCCCCAAGGATGCGTTTGATTATAAAATCGGTATGATACATCAGCATTTCAAACTTGTTGATGTTTTCACCGCAGCAGAAAATATCATTCTCGGTCTTGAAGATGAGAATAAATTTAACCTTAAATCCGCGGCAAAACGCGTCAGCGAAATTGCTCAGCGTTATGGTTTTGCAATTGACCCGACAAAAAAAGTATATGAAATGTCCGTTTCCGAAAAGCAGACGGTTGAAATTATCCGCGTTCTCTATCGCGGTGCAGACATTCTTATCCTGGACGAGCCAACTGCCGTTTTAACTCCGCAGGAAACAAAAAAACTTTTCAATGTCCTCCGACGCATGAGAGACGACGGAAAAACCATTATTATAATTACTCATAAATTACACGAAGTTCTCTCCCTTTCGGACAGGGTTTCCGTTCTTCGTAAAGGTGAATATATCGGCACTGTTATAACCGCCGAAACAAACGAGACAGAGCTTACCGAAATGATGGTTGGGCAGAAAATCACTTTAAATATTGAGCGTGATGAACCTCAAAGTCCCCGGGACCGTCTGATGGTAAAAAACATAAACTGCATTGACAGAGAAGGTGTGTCCGTTTTAAACGACATTTCCTTTACTGCACGTTCAGGAGAAATACTTGGTATTGCAGGTATTGCAGGCAGCGGTCAGCGAGAACTTTTAGAAGCAATTGCCGGTCTCCAGCATCTGTCTGACGGCAGCATTGAATATTTAGATCCAAAAACAGGTGAAACCGAAAACCTCCGCGACAAAACTCCCGTTGAAATCCGCGATATGGGTGTCCGCCTTGCATTTGTTCCCGAGGACAGACTTGGTATGGGCCTTGTAGGCAATATGGATATTATTGACAATATGATGCTCAGAAGTTACACAAAAGGTCATTCGGTGTTCCTTGAAAGAAAGGCTCCCAAAGACCTTGCCGACCAGCTGATTGAACGTCTTGGTATTGTAACTCCGGGTGCAACCACTCCGGTAAGACGTCTTTCGGGAGGTAATGTTCAGAAAGTTCTGGTAGGCCGCGAAATTTCTTCCGCTCCTACTGTTCTTATGGCAGCATATCCCGTCCGCGGACTTGATATCAATGCTTCCTACACAATATATAATCTTTTAAATGA
>JAZOQS010000116.1:0-5766 GCA_045656205.1 Clostridia bacterium
GACAAGGCTGAGGTTATTGCTTACGCTGATGATCTGATGTTCAGATTTAAAAACAAATTCCTCGGTGATACAACAAGCCGTGTAGGCAGAGATGCAAGACGTAAACTTGCTGCCGATGACAGACTTCTCGGCGCGCTTACACTTTGTCAGAAACATAATATCAAAGCTGACGCTATCAAAACAGGTATAATGGCAGCTTTGGATTATTTATATGAAAAATAATTAAAAAGGAGATTTGAAATTATGGATTTCATGTCAACAGTTAAAGGTTCCCTTATGGAAAATTACTATCCCGTTGGTTGGGATATGGCTAAAATCGACGCTTGCTGCGAAAAAGGTCTTGCTCGCGAAGATTTCTGGCACAAAGATTTTACACCCGTAGAATGTGAATCTCTTGCAGATTTTGATACATACATGGGTCACGAAATCGCTCTTCAGATTAAAAACGCAAAAGAACGCGGCGAAAAACTCGCTATGATTCTTCCTGTTGGTCCTATGGGTATGTACAAATGGGCTGCATATTTCATCAACGAATGGAAAATTAAATGTGACCACGTTTACACATTCAATATGGACGAATGGTGTGACGCTGAAGGTAACACACTTCCTAACACAAATCCTGCATCTTTTGAATATAGTATGAAAGAAGCTTTCTTTAACAAACTCGGCGATCTTACAGTTCCCGAAAACCAGAGAAACTTCGCTACAAAAGAAAACCTTCCCACTTACGAAGGTAAAATTGCTGCTCTTAAAGCAGAAGGCGCAAAACTCGTTCTCGTATTCGGTATCGGCAGAATGTGCCATATCGCTTTCTGGGAACCCCACTTTGCAGTAGAATATGCTACTGAAGCTGATTGGAAAGCAGCTACACACAGAATTGCTGCAAAACTTCACCCCCTTACAATTGAACAGAATGCTATCACAAGCTTCAAGAGCAGAACAACTCTTGTTCCTTGCAGAGCTAACACAATCGGACCCGGACTCTTCCTCCAGGCTGACTACATCATCGGTGGTTGTGACGGTGCTCTTGGCCGTGGCATGGGTTGGCAGGGTATGAGCTTCCTCACTACTCTTCACTATGGTCCCTGCACAGCTATCACATCTACATACATCCCCACACTTCCGGGCAGACTTTTCTACCTGAAAGAACTTGCAGGTCCGCTTACAGCTGAATGTAACTAATTTTTACAAAAGAAAGTCCCGCTATATGCGGGACTTTTAAATTTTAAAAAACTATTGACAAATTTAAATCACGGTGGTATAATTACAGAAAATAAAGGCTGTGACGAAGACGGTTTCAGTTTGAAGTTTTCAGAGAGTCGGCGGTTGGTGAGAGCCGATAACGGAGAATTGAGAATAACCCATCACTTCTGAGCCGGAAACCCGAAATCATTTTGAGAGTAGACGTTTCCCGAGTTTGCTGCGTGAGTGCATAGGACTTGTTGGAGTCCGATGAGTGACAGTGATTTCACTGTAATTTGAGTGGTACCGCGAGTGTAAATTACACCCGTCTCAAAGTAAAATTTGAGACGGGTATTTTGTTTTTTAAAGGAGGAATGTTCAAGTGGCTACGGTCGAAACAAGTAAACTTCTGGAGGTGGCAGCACGAATTCGCGAAATGCGTGAAATTTTTGGCTTTACAGAAGCTGAAATGGCTGAAAAAACAGAAGTTTCTATTGAAGATTATGTTAAATACGAATCGGGCGAACTTGATTTCCCATTCACGTTTATTCATAAGTGCACACTTGCGTTTGGCGTTGGTGTGAGCGACCTTCTGGAAGGTAAAAGTGCAAATCTTTTATCCTATACCGTCACAAGAAGCGGTGAAGGTCAGGAAACTGCAAAAGAAGAGGGTATTATAATTAAAAACCTTGCTCCTAAGTTCAGAAAGAAAATAGCCGAACCTTATTTCGTTCGTTATGAATATAATGCATCGCTTCAGGATAAACCAATACACCTTACCAAACATTCGGGTCAGGAATTTGACTATATCGTAAGCGGTGAACTTAAAATTCAGGTTGGTGACCACATTGAATATTTAAAAGAGGGCGACAGCATCTATTATGACAGCTCAACTCCTCATGGTATGATTGCAGTTGGAGGAAAAGACTGTGTTTTCTGTGCAGTTGTTCTTCCCGGTGAAGATACAAAAGAATCCAAGGTCAGAGAAAGTGTTGCTTCTCTCAGACCTTCGACAAAGCTTGTCTGTGAAGAATTTGTTGAAACAAAAGAAAGCGCTCCCGGAGTGCTCGAGTCTCTTAAATTTAAAAATACCGAAAGATTTAACTTCGGATTTGACTGCGTGGATGCTGTTGCGGAAAAATATCCTGATAAACTCGCAATGATCCACCTCGATAAATTCAAAACAGAGCGCAGATTTACATTTAAAGATATCAAACGCGAATCTGCAAGATGTGCGAACTATTTTACATCACTCGGAATTAAAAAGGGCGACAAGGTAATGCTTGTTTTAAAACGTCATTACCAGTTCTGGTTTGCAATGGTTGCACTTCATAAAATCGGTGCAATTGCAATTCCTGCAACACATCAGCTTAAAGAACACGATTTTGAGTACAGATTTAATGCGGCAAATGTTTCTGCAATCGTATGTACGGTTGATGACGGCGTTCCGGCTGTTGTAAATAATACAGCTAAACTTTGTCCGAATGTTAAAACTCTTGTTTCTGTCGGCGGAGCGGTTGACGGCTGGCATGATTTTGACAGTGAATACACAATGTTCTCGAGTAATTTTGAACGTCCGGAAGATTGTAGTGCGGGAAGTGAACCGGCGCTGATGTTCTTCTCGTCTGGTACAACGGGCAACCCCAAAATGGTAGAACATAAACATACCTACGGACTTGGACATTTTGTTACTGCAAAATACTGGCATTGCTGCGAAAGAGACGGACTCCATCTTACAATTTCCGACACAGGCTGGGGCAAATCTCTCTGGGGAAAACTTTACGGTCAGTGGCTTTGTGAAGGTGCCGTATTTGTTTATGACTTTGACAGATTTGATGCTTCCGACATCTTGCCTATGTTTGCTAAATATAACATCACAACATTCTGTGCACCTCCGACTATGCTTCGTCTTATGATTAAAGAAGATTTGTCCTGCTATGATCTTTCTTCAATTCATCATATGACAACAGCCGGCGAAGCACTTAACCCCGAAGTTTATAAACAGTTCCAGAAAGCTACCGGCCTTGAAATTATGGAAGGCTTTGGCCAGACTGAAACAACACTTATCATTGGTAATCTGTTTGGAACAACACCTAAAATCGGTTCAATGGGTAAGGCTTCTCCTCAATACAAAATTGATATAGTTGACCCGGACGGTAACCCTGTTTCCACTGGTGAAACGGGCGAAATTGTTGTCAGACTTGATGAAGGTACACCGGTTGGACTTTTCAATTGCTATCTTAATGATGAGGAAAAAATGGAAGAATGCATGCGCGATGGAATGTACCACACAGGTGATACAGCTTGGCGTGATGAGGATGGTTACTTCTTCTATGTAAGCCGTATTGATGATGTAATAAAATCATCCGGATATCGTACCGGACCATTTGAAATTGAAAGTGTTATCATGGAACTTCCCTATGTTTTAGAGTGTGGCGTTTCCGCAGCTCCGGACGAAGTCCGCGGACAGATTGTAAAGGCAAGTATTGTTCTTACAAAAGGCACTGAACCTACCGAAGAGCTTAAAAAAGAAATCCAGCAGTATGTTAAAAACAACACAGCTCCTTACAAATATCCCAGACTTGTTGTATTCAGAGAAGAACTGCCCAAAACAATAAGCGGTAAAATTCAGCGTAACAAACTCTAAAATACAATAAAACTATTGACAAAGTTCGATATTTAGTGTATAATTATCTCATGTATAAAGACGTTGACGGAGAGAGCATTTTTGCCGGACCCAAAGAGAGGTGGCGGTTGGTGTGAGCCATCGGTTGTCGGCAACTTTGACTGTAGCTCCTGAGTCGGGAGGAAGAAAGCCTTTAAGGTGAGTAGAACCTTTCCGTGATTGCTGCGTTAATGCATACGACTTGTTAGAGTCTGAGTGGCGCTATATGCGCAATTTGAGTGGTACCGCGGGTGTTTGATTTTTCAGCGCTCGTCTCAAAGATATTAGCTTTGGGACGGGTGCTTTTTCGTCCCGGAAAGGATGTCTTTAAAATGAACCAGATTACAGGACTTGATTTTAAAATTCAGGAAATGGCAGGCCGAATTCGCGAGCTTCGTGAAATTGTTGACCTTTCTCCTGAAGAAATGGCTACAAAAACAGGTGTTACAACAGAAGAATATTTAAAATGCGAGGCAGGTAAAAGCGACCTTCACTTTGCATTTATCTACCGTTGCGCACTTGCACTTGGAGTCAATGTAACCGATATTATTGAGGGCCACAGCCCGACTCTTAAATCTTTCACGGTAACCCGTGCGGGTACCGCGCAGAAGATTGCCCAGGCTCATGGTATGACCTACTACAACATGGCATACGCTTTTCAGAACCGTATTGCTGAGCCTCTTTATGTTAAAAGTGTGTATGACCCTGAAGCAGAGGGTAGAGATATTGAACTTACAACTCATGACGGTCAGGAATGTGACCTTATAGTTGAAGGACACCTTATGGTGCAGATAGGTGAGCACAGAGAAGTTCTCGGCCCCGGAGACAGCATTTATTTTGACAGTAATACACCACATGGTATGATTGCCGTGGGTGGCAGTGACTGCACATTCTATGCAATTGTTCTTAATCCTACGGGAGAACCCATTCCCGAGCTTACACCTACAAAGGCTATTGAGGATAAATACGACAGAAGAGAAGATACAAAAGACAGAATTTACAAAAACTTCATTGACACTGTCGTAAACGAAAAGGGTACACCCACATCAATTACATTCAAAAATACAGAAAACTTTAACTTTGCGTTTGACCTTGTGGATGCACTTGCAGACCGTGAACCGGATAAACTTGCAATGCTGCACATTTCAAAAGACCATACAGAACGTCCTTTTACTTTCAAGGATATGAAACGTGAATCTGCAAGATGTGCTAACTATTTCAAATCACTTGGCATCAAAAAGGGCGACAAGGTAATGCTCATTTTAAAAAGACATTACCAGTTCTGGTTTGCGATACTAGGTCTGCATAAACTCGGTGCTGTTGTAATTCCTGCACCAAATCAGCTTCTGGAACACGATATTGAATACAGATTCAACGCGGCAGGAGTTAACACAATTTTGTGTACTGCTGACGGAGATACAGCAAATCAGGTTGATATGGCGGCGGCTAAATGTCCGCAACTTATTAATAAACTTATAGTTGGCGGTGAGCGTGAAGGCTGGAGAAACTTTGACGAAGAGTATATGCTCTTCAGCTCCCACTTTAATCGCACAAAGGATGCTCCCGGTGGGGACGATCTGATGCCCATGTTCTTCACATCAGGAACAACGGGTTATCCGAAAATTGCGGCTCACAACTACAAATATCCGCTTGGTCATTTCCATACAGCAAAATACTGGCACAATGTTGACCCGGACGGTCTTCACTTTACAATTTCCGATACAGGCTGGGCGAAATCAATGTGGGGTAAACTCTACGGTCAGTGGCTGTGCGAAGCGGCAACATTTGTTTATGACTTTGACAGATTTGACGCGGCAGACATTATGCCTATGTTTGCTAAACATAAGATTACAACATTTTGTGCACCTCCTACAATGCTCAGAATGATGATAAAACAGGATTTATCCAAATACGATTTC
>JAZOQS010000117.1:0-2643 GCA_045656205.1 Clostridia bacterium
TTCAGCTATTACCAGCATGCTTATGATATAATATTTTCTTCCTCCCGGATACATTGATCCGATAATGACCGTCAGCGGGACAACTATTAAAACGGCTATCAGCGAAATCAGGCTTTTCCAGCCGGCTCTTGTTCTGTCATAAGAAATTTCCATTTTTTTCTGAGGAATTAAAGCCGTCAGCGCAGTTGCAAGAAAGATGAATTCTCCGGTGAGTATTAAAACTTCAAGCCAGGTGTTTGTTCTGTCAACAGGCGCAAAATGTAAAAGTAAAAAAAGCAGTGCAAACACCAATGATACCATTATGTTTTTAATGCCGATTTTTTTACGTTTTACCTTTTTGGGTTCTTCTTTTCCTTGTGAAAAAAAATCGTTTTCTTCCTCTTTTTTTCCGGGCTGAATTTTTCCTCCGCAGGCAACAATTATATCTTCTGCGAGAATAACACCGGGGATTTTTTCTTTTGCCATACGGTTTGCGGCAGTTGTATAAAACCTGTTTCCGGGGAAAAACTTTCTCGGCTGATCCTCGCTCACAACAGTCCCGTCAAAAAGCATTCCGCATCTGTCTGCATATTTTGCGCAGAATTCTATATCGTGCGACACCATTATGACCGTTGTTCCTTTATGGGCAAGCATTTTCAGTATGTGTGCAAACCGTTCCTTAAAGCAGGCATCAAGCCCCTTTGTCGGCTCGTCCAAAAGCAAAACATCCGGGTTTGTCAGAAGTACTTTAGCAAGTGCTGATTTCTGAGCTTCCCCGCCCGACAAATCAAACGGATTTGCCCGAAGCAGACCTGTTATGCCGCAAAGTTTTGCTACGGAAGTATAATCTTCAGCCATTTCCTTAAGCTCAAGTTCAACGGTTTTCTCGCTGAAAAGCATCTGGGGATTTTGCGGAAGCATTGATACTTTGCCCGAAACTGTTACTTTTCCTCTGACAGGTTTATGCAACTGTGCTATCACAGAAAGCAGTGATGTTTTTCCTGCCCCGTTACCGCCTAATATTGCATAAATTTCCCCTTTTTTTATATCGAGTGAAACTCCTCTTAGAACATCGGGCAAATTTCTGTCATATCTTAGCCAGACATCCTTTACGCTTACCGCAGTTTCACCTTTTGGTTCATTCTTTTTTTCAAGTGTTATATCGTTATTTACCGGCAAATCTTTAAGCCATTTTCTGCCTTCGCGGACGGTAACCGGACATTCCTTTTCCTCTCCGACAGCATAATGCACTCTCATGGGCACAGGAAGTGCGCAAAACATATCACTATCTGCAGCGTGCAGTTTTTCCCCCACTTTCCGCGGCGATTCATCGGCAATTATCTTCCCTTCATCCATCACAATAACACGGTCAGACAGCGCGAAAGCCTCTTCAAGCCTGTGTTCCGTCAGGATAACGGTTGTGCCTGTTTCTCTGTTAATTTCCGAAATCGTTTCAAGAAAGTTTCTTGCCGCTATGGGGTCAAGCTGACTGGTAGGCTCGTCCAGAAGCAAAACGTCCGGTTGCGTTACCATAACTGCCGCCAGATTTAAAATCTGTTTCTGTCCTCCCGACAATTCCGCCGTACTTTTATGAAACCACTCTTCTATCCCGAAAAAGGACGCCATTTCAGCAACTCTCGCCCTAATTTCACCGGCAGGGACACCAAGATTTTCAAGTCCGAAAGCAAGTTCGTGCCACACCTTGTCGGTCACAATCTGATTGTCCGGACTTTGCATTACAAATCCTATTTTTTCAACCTGCTGTCTGTGAGAAAGTGCGGATATCTCCGTTCCGTCAAAATATATTTCTCCTTTTCTTTCGCCACAAGGAGAAATAAGTGGTTTAATCTGTCGGAGAAGTGTTGACTTACCGCAACCCGATTTTCCGCAGAGAGTGATAAATTCGCCTCTTTTTACGGTCAGGGAAATATTGTTTAAAGCCGGCTTAAAAGCTCCCGGATATGTAAATGTCAGATTTTGCGTTTTAATAATATCCATTTCCCCACCTCCACAAGTTCAATAATTATCGGTATTATCTGGAGCAGAAAATATGCTGCAAACACCCGGAGCGCGCGGGCCGAAAAAAGCTCTCCCGACATTGCCGGAAAATATTCAAAACGTGCTGCATTTCTGCCCACAAAAACATATATTGCAAATGCCATTGTCAGCATCAGAATCACAAAGTCCCGTTTACCAAATTTATAATTTGAAAAAGCTGTTCTTCCGGTAAGCCCATAACCTCTGCTCTTCATAGAATCTGCAGTTTCAATTGAATTTTCAAGTGCCCAGCCTGTCATAGCCGACAAAATCCTTGTCCCCGATTTTGCCCTGTCTTTTATCTTACCTCCGGAAATATCTTTCCCGATACCTTTTCTTGCCGATGCAACACCTTTCAGATGGTTTTTAAACCCCGGCACAAATCTCAGAACCATAGAAAAAACAAGTGAAAGAGACGGAATGATTTTCCCGAACAGATAAATAAACTTGTCGCTCGTCATAACGCTGTTATAACAGGAAAAATGAAAAATCACCGACCCTATCATAACTGCAGCTGCAAGTCCGTAAAAAAGAGCTTCTGCAGTAATGGGATTACCGCCCGGCAGATGTGAAATGACGGTCAGTCCCTGATGGTTGAAAAACACATTTATAACAGCCGCAAAAAGC